>DATFCB010000413.1:0-6589 GCA_035253525.1 Pyrinomonadaceae bacterium
ACAGCCGGCCGCGCCGGGAGACGCAGTCTCGTCAACTGGCCCGGAGCCTGCCGGCGACGCGGTCATAGAGGAAGCGGAAGAGGAAGCGCCGCCCGAGGAGTTGACGCCGGAGCAGTTGGAGGCGCGTAAATTTTTCGAGCAGGGCAAGGAGCTGGCGCGCAAGGACGAAGACGAGAAGGCGACTGAACTCTATCTTCAGGCGCTCAAGCTCGACCCGGAGTTCGGGGAAGCGCATCTGAAGCTGGCGATGAGTTACGAGGTGCTGGGAAAGAAGGACGAGGCCGAAGCGGAGTACAAGAAGGCTGCCGAGGCATATCAGAAATACGTCCGCCGTTACCCGAAAAACGCCAGGGCGCACTTCAACATGGGGATGGCCTACAACAGCCTTCACAAGCCGGACGAGGCCGTCAAGGCATTCCGCCAGGCCGTCAAGCTTGAGCCGGAGAACAGCGACAGCCAGTACGAGTTCGGGATAGCCTTGGGCAAGGCCGCGCAGTATCAGGAGTCCGTGCTGGCGCTTCAGAAGGCGACGGAACTTGACCCAGACAACTTCCGCGCGCAGGAGGCGCTGGAAAAGGCCAAGATAAATTTACAGCGCTGGCAGGCGATGGTTAAGCAGCAGGAGACCATAGCGAAGCGGCAGGGTGCGAAGAACGCAAACGCCAACAACACGAACGCGAGCGCGAATACTGGCACAGGCGCGGGGCCGACGCCGACGCCGGAAGTCCATTAAGATGCGCCGCGAAACGGAAGAAGTATCCATCAAAGAAGGCTGGCGAAGCTTCGCCGGCCTTCTTTGCATGTTCGAGCAAAACATTTGTCCCCTAAACGTCTGTGACGGCGTGACGGCGGGCTCGCTCGCCCGCCTGCTCTCGGTTGAAAATGAAAGAAGCCTTCGTGTTGAGGTGAAAGGATGCGGAAACTGAGCTTGCGAATCGCTCTACACGGGTTCCTCTTACTGCTGCTGGCGCTCGCGCCCACGGCCTACGCGCAGGACGACGAGAGGCCGGATTTTAAGATGCCCTGCGAAGAGGTGTTGAAACTCGGGCTCGATAAGTTCATGGACGTTTACGGAAAGAAGACCGAGGACTATTCGACCGCCGGGCAGAAGATGGGGTTTGAATACTGGGTCAAGTGTAAGCGCCCGGCCAACGACGCGCTCGCCGCCGAGAGTCTTTCCGAAGAAAGGCGCAAGCAGGTGGACGCCGCGCGCGAAGAGTTCAATAAATTTGGCACAGCGCTCTGGGGATTAAAATATCTGGAAGAGGGCGGCGGGACCATGTGGGGCCTCGCCAGCGTAGGCTCCTACGCCGAGCGCGAGAAGTTCATGGAGACTTTCATCCGCACGCTCGCCGCGCCCGAGAAACGCTCGCCCCGTGCGCGCCGCCATGTCAACGCGAGCCTGGCACAAATTCAGCGCTGGCTCTCCGCCGCCGACCGCAAGCCCTTTATCGAAGGGAGCGAGCCCGAGCAGGTAGAGCAGAATAAGAAGTATTATGAGGAGACCATCAAGGAGACGCAGGACGCCCTGGCGAAGCTGCGCGACCTACTGAGTGCGCTGCCGGACGCGGCGGCCGACCGCCTGGCGACTCAAATGGCGAGCGAGACGAGCAACGCCCTCTCGGACACGCCGTAAACGCGACACGGGGAGTGGGAGACGCGGGGACGCGGCGAAAAGAATGCCGGGATGGATACTCTTTTTCGCCGCGTCCCCGCGTCTCCGTGTCTCCGCGTCGTGCCTTCCCTCCGCGCTTGACAGAAGGGCTTTTAACCCTTATAGTCTCTCGTTTCGGACTGACAGTCTGAACCCAACATTGCAACGCTCGGATGGTTTTGGTCGGTGTGGAGGCGTTGCCCGGCTGTCGCGCGGGATAGAGGACGGCCGCTTGACAATTATTGTGGCGTAAAAACGCTCGTGAGCGGCGAGGCGCGGCCATCAAAAGCCCGATTCGCTACGGCCTCCGGGCGCGCGACAATGTGGTTCGTCAGACGGACCCGCTCATCTTCCGTAGATGCGACGCCACAGAAAAGTTTCGGCTTCGGGGGAAGCCATTATCCGCACCCTTTTAGTAACCAGAACATCCCCTAAAAATCATACTTTTGTAACAGGACAGCCGCCTGCGCTGACTGCCGAACAAGTTTCGGAAAGAGGCAGGTCGAGCCCCTTTTTGCGCTTGAGACCGAACAAAGCGCGCACAATGACGAAGAGGATAACGAGCAGTGCCGACAATTAATCAGCTTGTTCGCAAGGGACGCCAGGCGGTCAAGTACAAGACCGCCAGCCCTGCGCTCCAGGAGTCGCCGCAGCGCCGCGGCGTCTGCACGCGCGTCTACACGCAAACGCCGAAGAAACCTAACTCGGCGCTGCGCAAAGTCGCACGCGTGCGCCTGACCAACGGGATTGAAGTCACGACCTACATCCCCGGCGTCGGGCACAACCTTCAGGAGCACTCGATTGTGCTCATCCGCGGCGGCCGCGTGAAGGATTTGCCGGGCGTACGCTATCACGTCATCCGCGGCACGCTCGACAGCGTCGGCGTCGCCGACCGTAAACAGGGGCGCTCCAAGTACGGCGCGAAACGGCCCAAGGCCGGCGCGGCCGGAGCCAAGAAGTAACGACAGACTGAAAACTGATTATGCCAAGAAGAAGAGTTGCCGAAAGACGCGAGGTGCTGCCCGATCCGGTCTACAACAGCCCGCTGGTGACCAAGTTCATCAACGGCGTGATGTGGGGCGGGAAGAAATCAACGGCAGAGAGGATTTTCTACACCGCCTTGAGACAGGTTGGGGAGAAGGCCGGCGACGAGCCGCTCAAGGTCTTCAAGCGCGCGATTGACAACGTCCGGCCGACCGTCGAGGTCAAGTCGCGGCGCGTCGGCGGTTCGACCTATCAGGTTCCCGTCGAAGTTCACCAGGAGCGCCGCGGCGCGCTGGCGATTCGCTGGATCGTCACCTACGCGCGCAGCCGTGGCGAGAAGACCATGACCGACCGTTTGGCCGGAGAACTCCTCGACGCGGCGAATAATCGCGGCAACGCGGTCAAGAAGAAGGAAGACACGCACCGCATGGCTGAAGCCAACAAGGCTTTCGCCCATTACAAGTGGTAGAAAAGCCGTAAATCGTAAATCGTGAATCGTAAAAGAAAGAGCGTTCGTCTATTTACGATTCACGATTCACGATTCACGATTCACGGGTTTCGTTATGGCTAAGCACGATCTCAAGAAGTTCCGCAACATAGGCATCATGGCGCACATTGATGCCGGCAAGACCACCACGACCGAGCGCGTCCTCTATTACACGGGCGTCTCGCACAAGATTGGCGAGGTGCACGAAGGCACCGCGACGATGGACTGGATGGAGCAGGAGCAGGAGCGCGGCATCACGATTACGTCGGCCGCGACGACCTGCTTCTGGACGCGCAAAGGCGTCGAGCATCGCATCAACATCATTGACACGCCCGGCCACGTGGACTTCACGATGGAGGTCGAGCGCTCTTTGCGCGTGCTCGACGGCGCGGTGGCCGTTTTCGACGGCGTCGCCGGCGTGGAGCCGCAATCGGAGACCGTCTGGCGTCAGGCTGACAAGTACAACGTCCCGCGCATCTGCTTTATTAATAAACTGGACCGCGCGGGCGCGAGCTTCCAACGCTCCTTCGACTCCATCATCACGCGCCTCGGCGCGAACCCCGTCGCCATCCAGATTCCCATCGGCCTCGAAGACCAGTTCAAAGGCGTCATTGATCTGATCGCGATGAAGGCGCTCATCTGGAAGGACGAGACGAAGGGCGCGGAGTACGAGACGACGGAGATTCCGGCGGACCTCCTTGAGGAGGCGAAGGCCGTGCGCCACAAGCTGCTCGAAGCCGTTGCGGACGTGGAAGAAGAGTTGATGATGAAGTACCTCGAAGACGAGGGCGAAAGCATCACGGAGGAGGAGATTCGCGCCGCCCTGCGCAAGGGCACGATTGCGCTGAAGCTCGTCCCGGTCGTCACCGGCTCGGCCTTCAAGAATAAGGGCGTGCAGACGCTGCTCGACGCCGTCGTTGACTATCTGCCCAGCCCGCTCGACATTCCGCCGATTGAGGGGACGAACCCCAAATCGGGCGAGGTCGAAACGCGTGCGCCCGAAGCGTCGGCCCCGTTCAGCGGCCTCGTCTTCAAGATCATGGCCGACAAGCATCTGGGCCAACTTTCGTTCGTCCGCATCTATTCGGGAACGATCAGGGCAGGCTCTTACGCCTACAATCCTGTCAAAGATACTAGAGAGCGTGTGGGCCGCCTGATGCGCATGCACGCCAACAAGCGCGAGGACATTGACGAGGCGTCTGCCGGCGAAATCATAGCCATCGGCGGCATGAAGCAGGTCACGACCGGAGACACAATCTGCGACGAGAACAAGCCGATTGTGCTCGAAGCGATGGAGTTTCCCGCGCCCGTCATACGCGTCGCCGTTGAACCCAAGACGCGCGCCGACCAGGACAAGCTCGGCGTCGCTTTGAACCGTCTGGCGCAGGAAGACCCCAGCTTCAACGTCTCGACAGACCACGAGACCGGGCAGACGATTATCGCGGGCATGGGCGAGTTGCACTTGGAGATCATCGTTGACCGCATGAAGCGCGAGTTCGGCGTCGAGGCCAACGTCGGCAAGCCCCAGGTCGCCTACCGCGAGACGATTACGCAGCCCGCACCCGGCAAGGAAGTCTTCAAGAAGCAGACGGGCGGCCGCGGTCAGTACGGCCACGTCGAGTTGGAGATCGAGCCCGCGCCCGGCGAGGGCTTTGTCTTCGAGAACGGGATCACGGGCGGGGCCATCCCGCGCGAGTTCATCAAGCCGACCGAGCAGGGCGTCAAGGACGCCATGGAGCGCGGCTTCCTGGCGGGCTACGAGTTGGTGGACATCAAGGTCCGTCTCGTCTTCGGCTCCTATCACGAAGTGGACTCTGACGAGCGTTCGTTCCACATCGCGGGGAGCCTGGCGTTCCAGGACGCGGTCAAGAAAGCGAAGCCCGTGTTGCTTGAGCCGATCATGAAGGTCGAAGTCGTGACGCCGAAGGATTTCGTAGGAGCGGTGACGGGCGACCTGAACCGACGCCGTGGCCGCATCGAGAAGATGGAGCCGCGACCTGGCGGGGTCGAAGTGGTGACGGCCTTCGTTCCGCTCTCGGAGATGTTCGGCTACACGACGGACCTTCGTTCTGCGACGCAGGGGCGTGCGACTTCCACGATGCACTTTGAGCGCTACGATCAGGCACCGAAGAACATCGCCGAGGAAGTGATAGCGAAGGTGCAGGGAGTCGCTAAATAAGTTTGGAGAAACAAGCGGGTCGCTTCTCTCGCTGCTGGTAAGGCGCGGCGACCCACACTGAAACAACTTTTAAAGTTAAGGAGCGAGAGATAAAGAGATGAGCAAGGAAAAGTTTGACCGGTCGAAGCCGCACGTGAACATCGGGACGATCGGGCACGTGGACCACGGGAAGACGACATTGACGGCGGCGATCACGAAAGTTTTGGCGAAGAACAACCCGAAGATCACGGTCCGAGCGTTTGACTCCATCGACAACGCGCCCGAGGAGAAGGCCCGTGGCATCACCATCGCCACCGCGCACGTCGAATACGAGACCAAGAATCGTCACTACGCGCACGTCGATTGTCCGGGCCACGCCGACTACGTCAAGAACATGATCACGGGTGCGGCGCAGATGGACGGAGCTATCTTAGTGGTGGCGGCCACGGACGGTCCGATGCCGCAGACCCGCGAGCACATTTTGTTGGCCCGCCAGGTGGGCGTGCCTGCGATGGTGGTCTTCATGAACAAGGCGGATGCGGTGGACGACGAGGAGTTGCTGGAGTTGGTGGAGTTGGAAGTCCGCGAACTGCTCTCGCAGTACGAGTTTCCCGGCGACGAGATTCCGGTGATCAAGGGTTCGGCCCTGAAAGCTCTCGAAGGCGACCCGGAGTGGGAGAAGACCGTCGACGAGTTGATGGATGCGGTGGACACTTATATTCCGACACCTGAGCGCGATGTGGAGAAACCCTTCCTGATGCCGGTCGAGGACATTTTCACGATTCAGGGCCGAGGGACGGTGGCGACCGGACGCGTGGAGCGAGGGCGTGTGAAGGTCAACGAGCAGGTGGAGATCGTCGGCATCCGGCCGACGCGGACGACCGTCTGCACGGGTGTCGAGATGTTCAAGAAGTTGTTGGACGAGGGTGTGGCGGGCGATAACGTCGGGTTGTTGTTGAGAGGTGTCGAGCGCAAGGACATTGAGCGTGGGCAGGTCATCAGCAAGCCTGGGTCGATTACGCCGCACACGAAGTTCAAGGCCGAGGCGTATGTCTTGACGAAGGAAGAGGGCGGGCGGCACACGCCGTTCTTTACAGGCTACCGGCCGCAGTTCTACTTCAGGACGACGGACGTGACGGGGGTGGCGCATCTGCCGGAAGGCGTGGAGATGGTGATGCCTGGCGATAACGTGGCGATGGAGATTGAGTTGATCGCGCCGATTGCGATGGAGAAGGGCTTGAGGTTCGCCATTCGTGAGGGCGGCAGAACCGTCGGCGCTGGCACTGTCTCCGAAGTCGTCGAATAG
>DATFCB010000414.1:0-10356 GCA_035253525.1 Pyrinomonadaceae bacterium
CGCTGGCACACTTTCGGGCGGCAACCAGCAGAAGGTCGTGCTGGCGAAGTGGCTCCTGACGAAACCGCGCGTGCTCTTTCTGGACGAGCCGACGCGCGGCATAGACGTAGGAGCGAAGCAGGAGATATACGCGCAGATCAATCAGCTCGCGCGCGAGGGGCTGGCAATCGTGCTCGTCTCGTCGGAGTTGCCGGAAGTGTTGGGACTCTCGGACCGCATCATCGTGCTGCACGAGGGGCACGTCGCGGGCCAGTTCACGCGCGACGAAGCCACCCCCGAAGCCGTCATGTCCTGCGCCACCGGACACGCGCGGCGCGCCGCCTAGCTCAGTCGTTCTTTGCGTCTTTGCGCCTTTGCGTGAAAAAATCAGTCTCACGCCAAGGCGCAAAGACGCAAAGGGGTTGAGTGGTCGAGTGGCTTGAGTTCTTAAATGTTTTCTTGGCGTCCATAAACTTAGTGAGGTTGTGTGGTGAGCGAACATGCGAATGAAACCGTGACCGAGCGCCCGCCGGTGACGGCCGACACCGAGCCGCAGAAGAGCATCGGCAGGCTCAGGATTCCGACGACGGCGCTGCGCGCCTACACGATGGTCTTCGCGCTCGTCGTCGTCTGGCTGCTCTTTACCTGGGCGACGGACGGAATTTTTCTCGAAGCGCGCAACTTCTCGAACCTGATGCGGCAGACGGCCGTGACGGGCGTGCTCGCCGTCGGCATGTTGATGATTATCATCGCGGGGCAGATTGACCTTTCGGTCGGCTCGCTCGTCGGCCTGGCGGGCGGCGTCTCCGTGATGGTGCTGACCTGGCTCGGCTGGGGACTCGTGCCGGCGGTCGCGGCGGCCGTCGTCGTCGGCGTCGTCATCGGCGCGCTCCACGGCTTCCTCGTCGCCTACGCCAACATTCCAGCCTTCATCGTCACCCTCGGCGGCCTCCTCGTCTGGCGCGGCGCTATCAAGGGACTGAGCGAGGGCAACACCATTCCCATCGCGGACCCTGCCTACAAGGGCATCGGCCAGAGTTACGTCGCGCCGGCCGTCGGCATCGCGGTCGCCGTCCTGGCCGTCGCCGCCATCGTGTGGCTCAACCTGCGCCGCGTCCGCGCCCGCGCGCGCTACGGGCTGGCCGTGCCGAGCACCGTGCAGACGGCTTTGCGTATCGTCGTCCCTTCGCTCGTCGTCGTCGGGTTTATTCTGGCCCTGAACTCTTACGCGGGTGTGCCAATTCCCGTCATCATCCTGCTGGCGGTCGCGCTCCTCGGGGCTTTCCTCACGCAGAACACGACCTTCGGGCGCTACCTTTACGCCATCGGCGGCAATCCTGACGCGGCGCGGCTCTCGGGCATCAGCCTGCGCCTGCACATCCTGCTCGTCTTCTGCCTGATGGGCGCGCTCGCAGGCGTGGCCGCAGTGATTTACACGGCGCGGGTCGGGAGCGCCACGCCCGACGCAGGCGTGCTGCTGGAACTCGACGCGATTGCGGCCTGCGTCATAGGTGGCGCGAGCCTCATGGGCGGACGCGGCTCAATCTTCGGCGCGTGCCTGGGCGCGCTCTTCATGGCGAGCCTCGACAACGGCATGTCGCTCGAAAACGTGAAAGACTTCGTGCAGGACATCGTCAAGGGCTCGATTCTGGTGGCGGCCGTCGGCTTCGATATGCTCGGGCGTCGCAAGAGCGGATAAGCTCAAGAAAGAGGCAGGGGATTTCACGTGTCGTTAATGCTTCAGGAGATAGCCGAGCAGCCTGCGGCGCTACAGAAGACGATTGAGGAGGAGCGCGGCAAGGTCGCGCGGCTCGGCTCATTCCTCAAGGGGCGCGACGTTGATCTGATCGTGCTCGTCGCACGCGGCAGCTCCGACAACGCCGCGCTCTTCGGCAGGTACTTGTTGGAGATTAAGACGGGCATCCCCGTCTCGCTCGCCGCGCCCTCCGTCTACACGCTCTACGAAGGCCAACTGAAACTGGGCCGCGCGCTCGTCGTCGGCGTCTCCCAGTCCGGCGAAGGCGAAGACATCAACCGCGTGTTGGAGCGCGCGCGCGCGTGCGGCGCTTACACCGTCGGCATCACCAACGAGCCCGCGTCGTCAATGGCACAGATGGTGGACGAGTTGCTGCTCATGCACGGCGGGCGCGAGCGCTCCGTCGCCGCGACGAAGACTTTCACCGGACAGATGATGCTCTTCTACCTGCTCGCCGCAGCGCTCTCCGACGGCGCGGGTTCTTTCAATTACGAAGCCATCCCGGAATTAGCGGCGCGCGCGCTCGAACACAAAGAGAGCATCAGGCAGTTGGCCGAGCGTTACGTGTTCATGGAGAACTGCGTGGTCGTCGGGCGCGGGCTCCTGTACGCGAACTCTTACGAGCTGGCGCTCAAGCTGATGGAGACTTGTTACGTCGTCGCCGAGCGCTTCTCGTCCGCAGACTTCTTTCACGGGCCGCTGGCGATGGTCGAGCGCCACTTCCCGATTATCCTTTTCGCGCCGCCGGGCATCACGCTCGACGGGGCCAGGCTCTTGATGAATCGCCTGAAGGAGCTTCGCGCGGACACGCTCAGTATCACCGCTGATGAGCAGCTCATCGAGATGTCCACGAGGTCCGTCAGGATGGGGGCGGACATCGAAGAGGTCTTAGCGCCCATCCCCTACATCATCCCGGCCCAACTCTTCGCCGCCCTGCTCGCGGAGGCCAAGGGCTTGAATGCGGACGCGCCCCGCTCGCTCTCGAAGGTCACGCGAACCCTATGAACGGAAGTAGCAAACTGGCGATAGTCGGTGGGACGGTCGTGACGCGTGACAGCGCCATAGAGGACGGCGCGGTGCTCGTCGAGGATGGGCACCTCACGTTCGTCGGTCGCGCGCGGGACGCGGAGCCAGAGCCGGGGGCAGAGATTATCAACGCCGCCGGCCTGACGGTCTTGCCCGGCTTGATTGACACGCACGTGCACGGCAGCCACGGCGACGACGTGATGTTCAGCGACGCAGAGGGCATCCGCCGCATCTCGCGCGCTCAACTCCGTTACGGGACGACGGCCTATTTGCCGAGCACCGTCTCCGCGCACCACGAAGCACTGCTTCGCGCGCTCGAAGCCTGCGCCGCCGCCGTGGGCGACTCCGCTCCCGCCGCGGAGATTGTCGGCATACACGTCGAAGGCCCGTTCATCAACAGGAACAAGAAGGGTGCGCACTCGCTCGAAACGCTGCGCGACCCGGACCTGGATCAGTGCATGGAGTATTTGCGCGCCGCGCCCGGCCTCGTCAAAATCATGACGCTCGCGCCGGAACTTCCGGGCGGCATGGAGTTAATTCGCCTCTTAGTCGCGCACGACGTGGTCGCGTCTCTGGGCCATTCCGAAGCCGATTACGACACGGCGCTTGAGGCCATAGAGGCCGGGGCCACGCACGCGACGCACCTCTACAACGCCATGCCCGCGCTGCATCACCGCCAGCCCAGCCTGACGACGGCCTGCCTGAACGAGCCGTTTATTCGCGCGGAAATAGTGCCCGATGGAATACACGTGGCTCCCGAAATGGTGCGACTAGCGGCAAAAATCAAGGGGCGCACGGGGTTGATTCTCGTCACCGATGCGATGGCGGCCGTGGGCTGCCCGGACGGGACGTACACGCTCGGCGATATTCCGGTTAAAGTCGAGGGCGACAGGTGTGTGCTGCTTGACGGCGAGACGATTGCCAGTTCGATGTTGACCATGAACAGGGCCGTCGGCCACGCGGTGGCGTTCACGGGAATGAGCCTCGTGGACGCGGCGTACACGGCGTCGTTTCTCCCCGCTCAGGTCTGCGGCGTCTCCGACCGCAAAGGCTCACTCGAAGTCGGCAAAGACGCGGACCTGGCGATTCTGGCACAGGATTACTCGGTCCACCTCACCATCTGCAAAGGCGAGGTCGCTTACCGCGCCGCGTAGTCCTTTGCGCCTTGGCGTCTTTGCGTGAGACTTTTCTTGGGCAACAAATAACTCACGCAAAGGCGCAAAGAGGTGAGTGTCTGTCCTCGCGTTAACTTGTCGGAGGTGTGGAATGTCCAAACGCACGGCGAGTCTCTTCTGGCGCTGGCTCGTGATGATTCCCCTGTGCCTCTGCGCGACGCAGGCGTTGGCACAGGAGCCCGTTGAAGACGACCTCGAAGTCGTCAAGGTGAGATCGAACCTCGTCAACATAGAGGTGATGGTCAAGGAAAAGGGGAAGTACGTTACCAGCCTCGCCCCCGCCGACTTCGCCGTCTTCGAGAACGGCGTCCAACAGAAAGTGCAATTTTTCGAGCCGCCTCTTGCCGGCGGCGCTGGAGGCCCTGCGACCATCGAAAGTTCGGGGACGGCGACTGCGACGACTGCGGCGGGCGCGCGGACGGCGACGCGCGCGCCGAGCAACATTATCTCGCTGGTGCTGGACGCGCAGACGACCGAGTCCTCCAACCTGAAGCAGGTGCGCGAGGGGCTGGTCAAGTACATACGCGAGCAGGTGGCCGACACGGACACGGTGGCAGTCTTCGTCATCACCAGCCAGTTGCGATTGATGCAACCGTTCACGAGTGACAAGGCGCGGCTCATCTCGGCGATAGAGCGCGCCTACTCCGGCGCGGCCACGTCGAAGACCTCCGAGCAGCGCGACATCGCGGAGAACATAGCCGCCCAGCGGGAGACCTTGCTAACCTCGGGCGGCGCTCCTACAGGCTCGTCCGCCGCGGCCGAGGCCATGATCGCGGAGCGCGTCTTGCAGCAGTTCATCAAGCTGCGCTCCGCCCTGAGCGTCCAGCAGGCGCGCCCCGTGCTGGCGGCGCTCGCGGCGCTCGCCGAAGCGCAGCGCGACCTGCCCGGCAAAAAGACCGTCGTCCTTTTCTCGCAGGGGTTCGTCGCGCCGTCCGTCCTCGACTGGCAGATTCAGAGCACGATTGACATCGCCAACCGCGCCAACGTCGCCATCTACGTCATAGACTCCGCCGGGCTGAGAGGCGACGCCCCGGCCTCGGCCGGAATCTGGCCCTCCTCGCCGCTGGCAGGCATCTCCGGGCTGGCCGATCAGGAACAGCGCATACGGGCCGTCGGCGGTGAGACCGTGTTCGATTACGCGAGGCAGGAAGGGTCCAACAGAAACTTCGACATCCTGTACCAGATTTCGGGCGAGACCGGCGGGCAGTTCATCAAAGGCACGAACGACATCGGTCGTGGGCTCAACCGCATTGACCAGGAAATCCGCGCCCGCTACACGCTGGCATATCAGAGCACAGACCCTAACTTCGACGGCAGCTTTCGCAAGGTGAAAGTGGAGGTGCGCCGGCCCGGCGCGGAGGTGTTCGCCCGCGCGGGCTACTACGCCATCGCGCGCGACCAGTTGATCTCACTCTCGGCCGACGACAAGAAGTTGCTGGGAGCAATCGCGTCGGCCCGCGACAACTCGGCGCTGCCGGTCTTCATGGAGCTGACGCCCTTCAGGATTCAGGAGGGGCGCTACGTCATCCCGCTCGCACTGGAGTTGCCGCCCGGCGCGGTGAAGTTCGAGCAGAAAGGCGGCAAGCAGCAGATGCATCTGGACGTGCTGGGCGTGGTGCGACAGGGGCAGGACTCGATTCTCTCGCGGCTCGGCGGTGATTTTAATATAGGGCTGACGGCCGAGCAGTACCGCGCGATTCAGGACTACAATATCTTCTACCGCCAGGACCTGGAACTCGTCCCCGGCACTTACAGCATCGAGTTGCTTGTCAGGGACAAGCTTTCGGGTAAGACGACGGCGAGGAGGGAACAGTTGATTCTGCCCGCCGGTGACGAAGCCTTCTCGACGAGCGGCGTTGTGCTCAGCCGCTACGTCGAGCCCGCCCCGCGCCAGCTTGCGGCCGGCGCGGGCTTCGACGTGCTCAATCAGGAAGGCGTCCAGATTCGCCCGTCGGCCGCCCGCGAGTTCCGCGCCGAAGACAAGCTGATCATCTTCTTCGAACTCTACAACGCGGCCCCCAGTCCTGAGACGAACAAGCCCAGGGTCAAAATCTCCGTGACACTCTGGAAGGATGGGAAGGCCGTGACCAGGCCGGTCAACGACGAGTTGACGGAGACCCACAACGAGCCGACGCCGCACCTGACTTTCGCGAAGTACGTCAGCCTCAAAGGTCTCCCGCCCGGCAGCTACACGGCCAGGATTGAAGCCACGGACACAGTCACGGGCAAACTCGTCAACCGGCAGGAGCCGTTCGTCATCGCGAAGTGAGACGCTCGGCGGCTCGCACTACTGTGAAGGTCGCAGGCGGGCCATCACGTACGAGTCAACGTAACGCCCGTCGCGGAACGCGTGCTGTCTGAGCGTTCCCTCATGCTCGAACCCGAACCGCTCATACAGCCGTATCGCCGACTCGTTATCCGTATAGACTTCCAATTCCAGCCGCGTGAGATTGAGCCAGTTGTCGGCCAAATCCAGGCCCGCGCGCATCAGTGCCGCCCCGACGCCCTTGCCCTGCCACTCCTCGTGCACGACGATGTCTATGGCCCCTACGTGCCTCCGGCGCGGCCTGTTCGGGAAGGTGTGCACGCCGAGCATGCCGACGACGCGCTCATTGACGACCGCCACCAGGTTGTAATGGCCGTCAGGGTCCGCGAGCCGCTGTCGCCACTGCTCGCGCGACGGGTAGGGCACCTGAAGCGTGCCGGCCGTCACCTTCGGGCTAATAAACATTTCGTATAGGGCCGAACAGTCGTCCGGCTCGGCGCGACGTATCTGTAGACCTTCGACTGGCAATTGTTTCACCTCGTCATAATCGTGAACCGGACGCGGGCCGCGTCTTCATATTAACTTGTAGAAGACGACCGTTGTAATCAACGAGCCGTCGGCGCTCAGCGCGTACTGAGGTATCACGCCTGAGCGCGTGTACCCGAACTTCTCATACAGCTTCTCGGCGACACTGCCTTGCTCCGTGTCCAGCACGAGGAGCGTGCGCCCCGCCGCGCGGGCCGCTTCTTCGGCCGCGCCCAACAGGGCACGCGCGATGCCGCGATGACGAAAGCCTGTGTGGACGACGAGTTTCTGGACCTCCGCGCGATGCAGCCCGTTCTGCTTGGTCGCGAGCGCAAGCTGCACCGCGCCCGTCACGTCTCCCGCCTCGCTCGAAACCAACAGGATACGCTTACCCTGTGCCACTTCGTCCAGGGTTTCGAGCCAATACTCTTCGGCCGCCTCGAACGTCAGGGGCGGCAGAAAGCCGATGGAAGAGCCGTTATGGACTGAATCCTGCAAGAGCGCCACCAACTGCGGCAGGAGCGGCCTCGCCTGTTCTGCTGATAGTTGTTCGATCTCGTGCATAGCTCATGCTTATAACACAGCTTCATCTCTCGCGTGTGAAAGCCGCTCAACCTCCGACGCCTTCAATCGCGCCAGTCAACTCCCGCACGAACGGAAGGAAGCGCACGAGGTACGCCGCTAGAAACACCAATGAAACTTCGATGACGGCCAGCGCGATTAAAAAAAACTTCGTCCCGACAAGGACACCCAGACCCGGAAACGCGATTGAGCCGACGCCTTTCATACATAAGCCCAGCACACCTATCAAGGCGATCAAAACGGCCACCGCCAACAACGTGGACACGGCTAATGCGAGCTTGAGCATAATATTCCTCAAATCCTTTTTGGTGCACACCCAAACTGACTATTGACATTCACCTTCGGGCGGAATATCGTGCGCCCGCGTCTAAGTCTCGCGCATTCTGCTAATGAGCGCCTTTTCTCGTTAGCCTCACGCCAGTCTTTAATGTGCCTGAAAACGAATATGGTCACGGGAGAGCGTCAAATTACTGAAGGAGAACGTAAGCCCGTGCGTGTTGTCTTCCCTGAGGGAAGTTTTAGAACACCCCTTTCAGGGAATCTATCACATAGTCAGGCACCGCTTTGATGATCGAACTCAGTCCGCACATATTACAGCCCGCTTGCTTGAAAGGAACACCATGACCACAGATTGCGCCACCACAGAGAATGACAATCCCCCAACCAGGTACACCTACAACTATACATACCTTCCGCCGCTCGCGATGGTGGATACTGTGCCCCCGGCGGAAGGATTCTCCGCCCGTCCAGACTGGATATTCCTGGTCTCGGTCTCGGCGCTGAAGATTCTAGTCAACACCATCATGATTGGAGTCAAGAGCGATGGCGGCATTATTCAGTACGTGGAAAATCTGCGCGCAAAGCTGGAGGAAGTCGCCGCGCAGCTTGAGGCCGATGCCGAGAAAGACCTGTTGCGCGCAATTGAAAGCGAGTGGGAAAAGGTCGGATTCCCGACCACGCTGCCCAAATTGATAGCGTTCCTGGAAGGCGTCGTCGAGAACTTTGCGCTGACTGTGACCGAAGAGACTCTGGGCGACATCGTGCAACTCATCGTGCAGGAGGGGACCGTCTCCGGCCCGGCTTCCAGCCTTGACGATTACAACCAATTGTTCCAATTCATTCAGTTGCCAGCGGTCAGCCAGACCTTTCAAGAGGATACGGTGTTTGCCGCCATGCGGGTGGCTGGGCCAAATCCGCTGATGATTGAGCGTCTGAAAGCGCTGGACGCGCGGCTGCCGATTACTGAAGAACAGTATCAATCGGTGATAGGCTCCGAAGACACGTTGGAGGCGGCGCTGGCGGACGGACGGCTCTGTCTGGCCGATTACTCTGTGTTTGGCGGAGCCGTCAACGGCAGTTTCCCGGCGGCGCAGAAGTTCAACTACGCGCCGCTCGCGTTGTTTGCCGTCCCGCCGGGCGGGCAATCGCTCGTGCCCGTGGCGATTCAGTGCGCGCCGCAGCCGGGCGCGGGTAATCCGATCTTCACGCCGCAGGACGGCTACGACTGGCTGATTGCCAAAACCATCGTGCAGATCGCCGACGGCAATTTCCACGAAGCCGTGAGCCATCTGGGACGGACGCACCTGTTCGTCGAGCCGTTCGTCATCGCCACGCATAACCAGTTGCCGTCCACGCACCCGCTCTCTATCTTGCTGACGCCGCACTTCGAGGGCACGCTGGCAATCAACAACGCGGCCCAGAGCCAGCTAATAGCGCCGCTCGGCGGCGTAGACAAATTGATGTCAGGTTCGATAGACCAATCGCGTGTGTTTGCTGTGAAGGGCGCGCAGAGCTATCTGCTCAACGTCAACACCTCGACGCTGCCGCAAACACTGGCCCAGCGCGGCGTGGACGACACGAGCCTTTTGCCGGATTACCCGTACCGCGACGACGCGTTGTTGCTCTGGGGCGCGATCAATCAATGGGTAGGACAGTACGTGAATCACTACTACACGGCGGACGCGGAGGTGCAGGGCGACGCCGCGTTGCAGAATTGGGTGGCGGAGTTGGTCGCGCACGACGGGGGCCGCTTGAACAACGTCGGCGAGGCGAACCAGGTCACCACGCGCGACCAACTAATCGAACTAATCACACTGGTCTGTTTTACCGCCAGCGCGCAGCACGCCGCGGTGAACTACCCGCAAAACCCGATTATGAGCTACGCGCCTGCGATGCCATTGGCCGGCTACATTCCGGCACCGGCGACACAGGGAGGGTCCAGCGAGGCCGACTTTTTGAAATTGCTGCCGCCGCTGGACATCGCCGAGTTACAACTGGAGGTCGGATACATATTGGGCTCGGTCTACTTTACGAAATTGGGCGATTACGGGAACGATTACTTCACCGACCCGGCCATCCAAAATTATCTGGCACAGTTTCAGCAAGAGCTGCTCAAGATTGAAGCGGAGATTAACGAGCGGAATCAAACGCGCACGCCGTACGAATTTCTCCTCCCATCCAAGATTCCGCAGAGCATCAACATCTGAACCGGCGCTGCTGACGGGGGCGTGGGATGCGGTGAGGGACGAGCCGCTGTTACCTGCGAGCGCTCGATAAATTAGTGGCGTCCCGTACGGGAGTCGAACCCGTGTCGCCGCCGTGAAAGGGCGGTGTCCTAGGCCACTAGACGAACGGGACGTAGAAGGGGTAAAACCCCGAAGCGGTGCCGAAGAAGTTTTCGGCCGAGCGCTCTGTAGTTATCTCGCTTGGTGGCGTGGACTAAAATAACCATACAGCACGAGGGGTGTCAACCGCGGGTAGACGGAGGGCGCTTGTGGCCGTGGCCGCGAGTGAGTTTGAATTCTGCGCGGCTTTGTCGGTATCCTCGCTCTCGCGGGAGGTGAAAAGAACAACCGATGGCTTTACGAAGCATAGAGGAGATAATCGGCGATTTGTCAAAGCCGATTCCGCGCCGGCTGTTGAAGAGCAAGACGGTCGGCGGGCAGAAGATTCTCTTCCTGCCCTGGCACACGGCGGTCAAGTTCCTGGACCTCTACGCGCCCGGCTGGTCGTACGAGATTCGCCACCTCGCCGGGATAGGCGGCAAG
>DATFCB010000415.1:0-2943 GCA_035253525.1 Pyrinomonadaceae bacterium
AACCCGACGGGCGAGAAGGGTAAGGCCGGGCAGGCGAACGGCGGGCGCAAGGGCGCGCCGACCGTGGCGATTAAGGCCGGCGAGAGCCGCGTGCTGGCCGAGGCGACGGGCACGAGCGGCACGGTCAGAAGAATCTGGATGACTTTTCCCGACCGCAGCCCGCGCATGCTGCGCAGCCTGCGTATAGACATGTACTGGGACGGAGCCAAAATGCCTGCGGTCAGCGCGCCCTTAGGCGACTTCTTCGGCATCGGCCTCGGGCAGATGGTCCCCTTCCAGTCCGCACTCTTCTCCAACCCGGAGGGGCGCAGCTTCAACTGCGTCATCCCCATGCCGTTCAAGACCGGCATGAAGATCGTCATCACGAACGAGAGCACAGCGAACCTGGACGAGCTTTTCTACGACGTGGACTACACGCTCGGCGACCGTCACGGCGCGGGCGCGCTCTACTTTCACGCGCACTACCGGCGCGAGAACCCGACCCGGCTCCAGCAGGACTACGAACTTTTGCCGCTCGTCAACGGGCGCGGGCGCTACCTCGGAACGAACATTGGCGTCATCGTCAACCAGAAAGCTTACTTCAATACCTGGTGGGGCGAGGGCGAAGTCAAGATTTACCTGGACGGCGACCGCGAGTTCCCCACCCTGAGCGGGACGGGCGCTGAAGACTACATCGGGACTGCTTGGGGGCAGGGCCAATTCGCCCACTGGTATCAGGGCAGCCCCGTCGCCGACGAGAAGAACATGCGCTGGTGCTTCTACCGCTATCACATCCCGGACCCCGTCTACTTCCACAAAGACATACGCGTCACCATCCAGCAGATAGGCTACCTCGCGCCCCACAGCCGCGAGGCCGTAGTCAAAGAGAACCGCAAGCTCTACCGCGCCGGCCCAGGCTTAGTCGAGATGGACACCTCCAGGGACGGCAAGTTCGAGCGCACGGACGACTATTCAAGCTGCACCTACTTCTACCTCGACAGGCCCGAAAACAACCTGCCGCCGCTCGACCCCGTCGCTAAGAGGGTTGAAGGTTTGTGATAAGCGATAGTCGAGAAACTATAACTGATTAACCGGCAGCGCGACGGGCGAGCGCCCGCGAGCGGGGACTTCGCCGGCGATGACGCGGACGGCCGACGCTTCGGACTCGACGGCCGACTCGAACGTCAGGAGCGTCGTCGCACGCTCGGGCATGTGCGGCAGGACGTAAGGATTCCCGAAGACGGCGGCGATTGTGGGGATGTTCGCCTGGTCTAGCGCGCGCAGGATTTCCGCGTGCGCCTCGCCGAGCGCGACGCTCCCCTTGTAGGCCGCGACGCGCGCGCAGACGGCCGCCATCACCACGTCGCAATCACGCACTTCCTCCAACACCTGCCCGATGTCGGCCGCGTCCGCGCTCAACTCTACGCGCTTGCCGCGCCAGCGCGCCTGCACCTCCTTGGAGAACCGTGACCCCGCAGGCTCGCGCAGTGCGTGCGCCCAAACTGGCACAGCGTCTTTGAGGATGACGGTCGCGACGCGCTTGCCCTTCTCCGCCACGGGGAGAAGCTCAAGGGGATCGCGTACGAGCGTGACGGCGCGTTCAAAGAGGGAGCGCGCCGTAGAGGTGTGGGCCGGACTCGCGACCACGTCCCAGACGTTGTCGAGCGAAACCATGCGCTCCTCGTTAAGCCCGCACCAGGCTTTGGCCTCCAGGACGCGGCGCGTGGATTGGTCAACGCGCTCGCGCGTGATGCGCCCGCGGGCCACCGCATCGCACAGCGCCGCGTGTGCGCGCGCCACGTCCGGCATATAGAGCAACACGTCGCAGCCTGCCTCGACGGCGCGCACGGCCGCCTCGCCCGGCTCGTAGCGGTCCGCGACCGCCCCCATGTTGAGCGCGTCGGAGAAGATCAAGCCCTCGAAGCCGAAGCGGCGGCGCAGGAGCCCGTCAACGATTGAAGGCGAGAGCGTGGCGGGCCGCTTCTCTTCCGCGCCATCGTCGAGCGCCGGGACGGCTATGTGCGCGGTCATCACGGCGCGCACGCCCCTTTGCACGGCGGCGCGAAAAGGGGGAAGCTCGATCCGCTCCATGCGCTCGCGCGTGGCGTCGAGCGTCGGCATCAGTATGTGCGAGTCGAGCGAGGTGTCGCCGTGGCCCGGAAAATGTTTGGCCGTCGCGAGCTGGCCCGCGTCCTGCGCCGCGCGTATGAAGGCCGCGCCCCAGTTGGCGACCACTTCTGGGTCGTCCGAGAAGGCGCGCGTGTTGATGATCGGGTTGGCGGGGTTGTTATTCACGTCGAGGACGGGGTAGAAGTTGATGTGAACGCCGATGGCGCGCCCCTCGCGTGCGGTGATGCGCGCGGCCTCGGCGGCCGATTCCGTGTCGCCGGTCGCGGCGAGCGCCATCGCGCGCGGCAGGCGCGTCCCGCCCCGCAGTTGCATCCCGACGCCACCCTCGAAGTCAGAAGCGAACAAGAGCGGCACGCGTGCGCGCGCCTGCAAACGGTTGGTCAGCGCGGCCGTCGTCAGCGCGTCGCCGTTGTAGATGATGAAGCCGCCGACGCCCAGCTTTTCTATCGCGCGCAGGAATTGCCCGAACTGCTCGCTCTCTTCGTGCACGAGCACGCCGGACGTGTCCGGCATCAGGAGCTGGCCGACGCGCTCCTCCAAACTCATCTCGCGCAAAGTCGCCTCGACCCACTCCATGCGCTCCGCTTCCATTTGTTTTTTCAAACCGCTGTCCCTTCTCAACCGATGTCGGTCCATCTTAGTTCGTAAATCGTAAATCGTGAATAGAAAAAACCGTTTTTCGATTGACGATTGACGATTGACGAGCTTTCGATTCACGATTTACGACCCGAGTGGTAAACTACAGAGGCCGTTGGGGGCACCAGACGGCATCAAACTTTATGCGGCGGCCTACTTCGTATATCGGAATTATCCTGCTCGCGCTGCTCCTGGGCG
>DATFCB010000416.1:0-11765 GCA_035253525.1 Pyrinomonadaceae bacterium
TGAGGAGGGCGGGGCGCGCGCTTCAGTGCGGCGTGAGGATGGGCGAGCGCAAGTTCGTCTTGAAGGCGCTCGCCGCGCAGGACGCGACGGCGACGTTCGACTGGCTGACGGAAGAGGCCGCGCTCTGGGAGAAGCGTCATCGCTCGTCTTGTGCGGCGCTCGGCGCGGTCGCGGACGCGTGGGCGGCGAAGGCGGAAGCCTCGGCCCGACTCCTCGGAGAGCTTAAACAGGAGGCGTTGAAAGTGATATAAGCTATCAGCCTCGCGCAAGGGTTTTCGGAGGCCGGAGTCTTTCAGCGAAAGGGAGCGCGCGATGTTCTTCAAGCAATTCTATCTCGGATGCCTCGCACACGCCTCTTATCTCATAGGCTCGGAGGGCGAGGCGGCCGTCGTTGATCCGCAGCGCGACGTTGACCGCTACATCATGGAGGCGGCAGCCGCCGGGCTCTCTATCAAGTACGTGATTGAGACTCACCTGCACGCAGACTTCGTCAGCGGCCACAAGGAACTTGCCGCGCGCACCGGGGCCGAGATCATCTTCGGCGCGCGGGCCGGCGCGGGCCTGCCGCACCGCGCCGTGCGCGACGGCGACGAGCTTAAACTGGGCCGCGTCAATTTACGCTTCATCGAAACTCCGGGCCACACGATTGAGAGCGTCTCCGTCATCGTCATCAACACGGACGTTTCAACGAGCCCGCAGAAAGTCTTGACGGGCGACACGCTTTTCATAGGCGATGTCGGGCGGCCGGACCTCGCGGGCGCGCGCGGCTACACTTCAGAGCAGATGGCCGCGCTGCTCTACGACAGTCTTCATGAAAAACTACTGAAGCTCCCGGACGACGCGGAGGTCTATCCGGCGCATGGCGCGGGCTCCATGTGCGGGCGCAACATCTCTAAAGAGACCTCCTCGACCATAGGCCAGCAGCGCCAGTTCAACTATGCGCTTCAGCCCATGTCGAAAGACGAATTCGTGCGCCTGATGACGCAGGGATTGCCGCCCATGCCCGCCTACTTCTCACACGACGCGGAGTACAACCGCGCGGGCGCTCCCCCCATTAAAGACCTTGCGCGTCCGCGCGCACTCTCCCCGGAAGATGTCTCTGAACTCACTCGCAACGGGCACACAATCCTGGACGTGCGCGGGGCGGACGAATTCGGGGCGGGCCACGTGCCCGGCTCTCTCAACATAGGTCTCACGGGGCAGTTCGCGTCCTGGGCCGGGGCGCTCGTTCCCGTCGGCGCTCCGCTCATCGTCGTTGCGGGCGCGCCCGTGCAGGTGGACGAAACGATTGTCAGGCTGGCGCGCGTGGGGCACGAGAGCGTGAAAGGTTTTTTGAGCGGCGGCGTGGACGCGTGGCGGCGGGCCGGACACGAGACCAATTGCATCAAACAGATTTCCGTGGACGAGTTGAGCGAGTTGATAAACGCAGAACGCGACCTACAGTTGATTGACGTGCGGCGGCCCAATGAGTACGCGGCCGGCCACGCGCCGCGCGCCGTGAATCTCCCGCTCGCGCCGCAACTCCCGCAAGAGGCAACAATGCTTGACCCCTCGCGCCCCGTCGCGGTCATCTGCCAGGGCGGCTATCGCTCAAGCGCCGCCGCGAGCCTTCTCGCGCGCGAAGGCTTCTCGTCTCTGCTCAACGTCACGGGCGGCACAGGCGCGTGGGTCGAAGCCGGCTACGCCGTCGAGTAAGGAGCCTCGGCCTCTTCAATTCCTCACGCGGTTTCAGTCATAAAATTAGAACAAAAGTCCGGCGCACGATTGGTGAACGCCGACAAAATTTAACTTTCTAAAGTAACGCGACCTATGCTATAGATGCCCCTCATTTAAGCAATCGTACAGTCAACAGGCGGCCCAGGACGAAGACCAGGAGGGAGGTCAACGATTCCTTCATGCGGATAAGTCTACCCAAAAACATGCGCACACTTCATGGCCTCACGCTCGTCGCGCTGCTTCTAGCAAGTGGTTTGAGCGAGACTCCGGCGCAAGCTCGCCGGCCCGTGCCCGAGCAAGACACGCAACTCTGGAATGACATCCAGGTTGCGGTCCCCGTCACCAAGCGTGTGGACTTCGGCCTCCTCGGCACTTTCCGCTTCGGCCGCGACGTGACGCACCTCGTTGACCGTAGAGTCGGCGTGGCCTTCTCCTACAGGGCCGGTAGGCTCCTTAAACAGCCCGACGATTTTCTGACGCTGCTCGCCTGGTACATAAACGTCAGCACCAGACCGACCGAAGGGCGTAAGGCCCACGAGAACCGGCTCAACCTCGCGGCCACCCTGCGCTTCCCCGTCGGGAAAGTCAGCTTGAGCGACCGCAACCTCTTCGAGCGCCGGCTGCGTTTCCCGTTAGACTCTACGCGCTACCGCAACCGTCTTCAGATTGATTACCCGGCGAGGCTCAAGGACGGGCAGTTCGGCGTCTTCGCCTCCGACGAAGTCTTCTACGACTGGAGCGTGAATCGCTGGGTGCGCAACCGCTTCTCGGCCGGCGTGAGCCGCCGCTTCAACAAGCACTTCACGGGTGACCTCTACTACATGCGGCAGAACGACGGGCTTAGCCGTCCGGGCGACCTGCACGTCATCGGCCTGAGCTACAGAGTCAGGCTCTAGCGCGAAAAGGTCGCTCGACGAATGCAGGCTTTCAACCGAGGATGCGTTGATGAAAACTCTAACGACGACTAAGAGGATTTTACGGAAGCGCGGGGCCGTGCGCGCGTGGCTGGTCTTCGCGCTGTTGGCAACGCTCGTCCTGAGCAGTTGTCTGCCGCAGGGCCAGCAATCGGGCGGCGGCGGCGGCGGGCAGACCATCACGCTCTACGGCTTCTCCATCCTGAAAGAAGTTTTGGAGAAAGCCGTCTTCCCGGCCTTCGCCGCCAAGTGGAAGAAGGAGCACGGGCAGGACGTGCAGTTCGTCTCCTCCTTCGCGGGCTCAGAGACCGTGACGAACCAGATTTTGCAGGGCGTCAAGGCCGACATCGCCATCCTCTCCATCGAGCGCGACGCCGAGCGTCTGAAGCAGGCGGGCTTTACAACGACGGATTGGCGTCAGTGGCCGCAGAAGGGCATCGTCAACAAAACGCCCTTCATCATCCTCGTGCGCAAAGGGAACGAGAAAGGCATCCGTGATTTTCCAGACCTCGGAAAGCCCGGCGTGCAACTCATTCACCCGGACCCCGTCAACTCGGGCGGCGCGCAGTGGTCTATCCTCGCCATCTACGGGTCGGAGTTAAAAAAATCTGAGGCCGCGGGCGCGCGCGACGAGGCGCGTGCATTGAAGACCTTGCAAGCCGTCTGGAAGAACGTCATCGCGTCGCCGGACTCTGCGCGGGCCGCGCGCACGCAGTTCGAGACGGGCCACGGCGACGCGCTCATCACCTACGAGTTGGAAGGTCTGCTGATGAAGCAGGCCGGCGCTCCCATCGAAGTCGTCATCCCCGAATCAACCATCTTCAGCGAGCACCCGGCGGTCATCATCGACCGCAACGTCTCCGCCGAGAAGCGGCCCGTGGTTGACGCCTTCATACAGTTTCTCTGGACCGAAGAAGCGCAGCGCGCCTTCGTCCAGTACCACTTCCGCTCCGTCACCGACGAGGCGCTCAACGAAGCCAACAAAGAGTTCGGCCAGATTAAAACCCCCTTCACCATCGAATACTTCGGCGGCTGGGGCAAAGCCTATCCAGACATCATCGAACGCGTCTGGCGCGACCAGGCGCAGAAAAAGCAGTGATGAGTGATAAGTGATGAGTGATAAGTGATAAGTAAAAAACTTCTTTCTTTAACTTATCACTTATCACTCATCACTTATCACTGAGGTTTTATTATGAGTTCGACTCTCCCAACGATGCGGCACGTGCGTGGGTTCGACGTGGTGCGGCCTCTGAGCATCGCGGCGATGATCTTGATGATGCTGCCGCTGGTGCTCTTGCCGCTCCTCTCGATCTTCATCTACGGGACCAATAAGGGGCTGGGTAACTTCTGGGCCGCGCTGACCGCGCCGGAAGCCATCTTCGCGCTCAAGCTCTCGATAGTGACGAGCTTTTATGCGACCGTCTTCAACGTCATCTTCGGCCTCTTTGCGGCCTACGTGCTCTCGCGTTACAGCTTCCGCGGGCGCAACGCCCTGATCGTCACCATCTCTTTGCCGACCGCCATCCCGACGGCCGTGGCCGGCTTCGCCCTGCTCCTTTTGTGGGGACCTTACGGGACGCTGGGGAGCCTGCTCGGCTTCCAGGTAATGTTCACGGCGTGGGCCATTATTCTCGCCAACATCTTCGTCACCTTCCCGCTGGCCTTCGGCGTCATCAAGCCTGTCTTCGACACGATGAGCCGTTCACTGGAAGAAGCCTCGGCGACCATCGGCGCGACCCGCTGGCAGACTTTCTGGCACGTCACGCTCCCCTCGCTTCGCGGCGCAATCGTCACGGGCGCGCTTCTCACGTTCGCGCGCGCCATCGGCGAGTTCGGCTCGACCATTCTGGTCTCGGGCAACCTGGCGATGAGCACGCAGACCGCGCCGCTTTACATCTTCGCCAAGTTCAACGAGGGGCAGGTCGAGGCCGCCAACGCCGTCGCCATCGTGCTCGCGCTTTTGTCGTTCGCCATCTTCAGCCTCCTCTTCCTGGCGCGCGACTGGCTCGACACGGAATGAGTGGTGCGCGCGCGTGCAAAATGTGAAATGATGACGAGCGTGAAGCCTTCGAGCGAAGTCAATGTCACCCCCGGCGAGGAGCGGCCGCGAGGCGAAGCCGCGCCGGGCGAGCAGACCGAGGCGGCCGCGCCTGCGGCGAGCGTGCGCGCCGTCAGCAAGAGTTTCAAGAAGACGCGCGTGCTCGAAGACATAGATTTCGACGTGGCCGAGGGCGAGTCCTTAGTCCTGCTCGGCGCTTCCGGGAGCGGGAAGACCACCATCCTGAGAATCATCGCCGGCCTCGAAGAGCCGGACACAGGCCGTGTGCTCCTGCACGGGCGCGACGTGACGGACCTGCCCGCGCGCGAGCGCAACGTCGGCGTCATCTTCCAATCCTACGCGCTCTTTCCGCGCATGACCGTCGAACAAAACATAGGCTACGGCCTGCGCATACGCCGCCGCGCGCGCAAGGAAATCAAGCAGACGGTTGACGAGTTGATTCACCTCGTCCGCCTCGAAGAGCATCGCAAGAAGTACCCCTCGCAACTCTCGGGCGGGCAGCAGCAGCGCGTGGCTATCGCGCGCACGCTCGCCTACAAGCCGCAGGTGCTCCTCTTCGACGAACCCTTCGGCGCGCTGGACGCGCAGATGCGCGTTCGTCTCCGCCGCGAGATTCACCAACTGCTCAAGCAGGTCAACCTGCCCGCCATCTTCATCACGCACGACCAGGAAGAAGCCCTGGAGATGGGCGACCGGATAGCGGTCCTCAACGCGGGCCGCCTCGAACAAATTGGCACACCCGACGACGTTTACAACCGGCCCGAAACGGAGTACGTCGCGACCTTCCTCGGCGCGGCCAACCTCCTCTTGGGCGTCATCAATCGCGGCAACGTGGAAATTGGCACAGCCACCATCCACGCGCGCGGCGAGGCGGACCGCTTCCGCGAGGGCCAGTCCGTCAAGCTCGTCTTCCGGCCCGAGGACGTTTGCCTGAGCAAGACGGGCCAGCTCCCGGAGGGCTGCCGCCGCTTAACGAACGGCGTCGTCGAAGAGATTAGCTTCGTCGGCGCTTACCAGCGCCTCACGCTCCGGCTCGATCTGGTCGCGCGGCCCGCGGTCGAGGGCGAGCCGCCGCTCTACAACGTCGCCATCACGACCCCTGAGAAGAGAATCGGCGTCCCCATCATCGTCACGCGGCCGAAGCCCGAGGCGGTCGCCAACCGCCTGGAGGTCAACGACCGCGTCGCCGTCGGCCTCACGGCCTTCCGCGTGCTGCCCAACTACACGCTCGCGTCTGAACGCGCCGGACGCATCATGGACACCAAAAAACAGTGATAAGTGATGAGTGATGAGTGATAAGTAAAGACAGAAGGCTTTTTCTTATCACTCATCACTTATCACTTGCCGTCCGCCACTGTTTTTTATTAGCATCAAGCGAACCCGAAAAATTTCCCGGCGCGCTCAAGAGAGGGGAACTTTCTCGCCATAGACCCGCAGACACAAAAGATTCTGTTCGCCGTCGGCTCGGTCCTGCTCGGCACGTTGCATGGCTACGGGGCCGCGTGGCTGGCGATTCGCATGCTGTTCCGCCCGCGCAAGCCCGTCAAACTCTGGGGCCTCACCATCTGGCCGCAGGGGATGATCCCGCGCCACCGCGAGCGCCTCGCCGAATCAATCGGCAAGGCCGTCGGCAACGAACTGATGTCGCAGGAGACGGTCGTCCAGGCGCTCTTCGGGACAGACTTCTTCCGCCGCAAGGTCGAGGGCTTCGTCGAGTCCTACACCAAGGAGTTGCTCTCGACCAACTACCCTTCGTTCATCGAGGCGCTGCCCACGGCCGCGCGCGCCCCCGTGCTCGACGCCATCTCCGCGCTGCAATACCGCATCTCGGACTACATCGCGGGCATCCTCAAGTCCGAGGAGACCGCGCGCCAGCTCAACAGTTTTATTGACCGGAGAGTTGACGAACTGCTCGCGCGCCGCCTCGGCGAGACCGTCTCCGACGAGACTTTTGAAAAGATGTTGAGCTTCGTCGAAGAACGCTTTCGCGGGCTCGTCAACGAGCCGGGCTTCGAGAAAAAGGTGCGCGACTTCATCTCGGCCCGCCTGGACGATCTGCTCCAAAGCCGCGCCACCTTGAGCGAGATGTTCACGCCCGAGACGGTCGGCGTCATCAAGGAGCGTATAGACCAGCAGGTCCCGCCGGTCGTTCACCACCTGGCCGAGATAGCCACCAGCCAGGCGACGCGCGCGCGCATCGGCGCGTTGATTAAACGCGAGGTTGACGACTACTACCAGCAGCTCTCCTTCTTCAAAAAAATCTTCGTCTCGCGCGACAAGATTCACAGGGAAGTGGACGAGCTGGTCAACCACACGCTCCCTCGCAGGGTCGAGGAGTATTTGCGCGGCGAGGCGTTTGAGGACGAGGCCGAGAGGTTCCTCGATACGATGATTGACGACGTGCTCGCGCGCCCGATTAACGAACTCGTGGGCCAGGTCGCGCCCGAGAAATTGGAGTTGATTAAAGACCAGGTGGCCGCGCGCGTGTTGGCGCTCGCGCGGGGGCGTGAGCTTGAGACGACCGTTTCGGCCTACCTGACGGACGCGCTCGTGCGTCTCAAGCCGCACACCCTGCGCGCGCTCCTGCAACACCTCAACCCGGACTCTGCGCAGCGCCTCAAGAGTTTTCTCTCGAAGGGGCTGCTCCAGGTGCTCGCGCGCGACGAGACGGCGCGCACCATCAACAACGTCCTCAGCTCGCAGGTCGAGCGCATGCTGGTGACGCCTATCGGGCGGCTCTCCGAACAGGTCCCCGAGGCGGCGCTGCGCCGCGCTTCGTCAGCTTTGACCGAGCGCATCACGAACGCCGCGCGCGAGCGCCTGCCCGCCGCCATCAGCGAATTCGACATCGGCCGGATAGTCCGCGAGAAGGTCGCAGGCTACCCGGTCGAAAAACTGGAAGAGCTGGTACTCTCCGTCGCACAGCAGCACCTGAAGACGATAGAACTCTTCGGCGCGGTCATAGGGCTCGTCATAGGCATCGCCCAGGCCGTCTATTTCTGGTATTTCGCCAGCTAACCATGCCAGGACTCTTCCGGCAGAAACGTCACGCGCGGGTCGCGCTCGTCCTCTCTCTTATCTTCTCGGGCTGCGCCGCCGGCACCTCGTCGCAGTCGAACGCGAACTCGAACTCGATACCTGCGGTCGTCGCCACCGTCAACAATCGCGAGATTCCGACCAGGCTTTATGAGATGTATCTGAAGAACGGGCGCGAGGAGTTGGGACTTGACCCCGCGACGGAAGAGGGGCGCGGCAAGATCGAACAACTCAAGGAGGGCATCGTCTCGGAGTTGATTGACCGCACGCTCATCATGGACGAGGCCGAGCGGCGCGGACTCTCTATTCCGCCGCAGAAGATGGAAGCGGCCATCGCGCGGACCGTGCAGCAATTCGGCGGCGATGAGAAGTACGACGCCTATCTGGCCGCGCACCGCTTGAAGCGCGACGAGTACCTGGAAGTCGTCAAGATGGAGCTTTACGGCGAGTTGCTGCGGGCCGAGTTGAACAAGAAGCTTTCGGTCGCGGACGACGAGATCAAAAAGTATTACGAGGCTCACAAGGCTGAGCCAATTTTCCAGCAGCCGGAGCGCGTCACGGCCGCGCACATCCTCATCGCGGCGCGGCCCAACCTGATTTCGCAGCAATTCGAGCGCGACAAGCATCTCTCGGGCGAGGCGCTGGCCGCGGCCGTGCGCGAGGAGGTCGCGCGCCGCCGCCGGCTTGCGGAAGAGCTGCGTGTGAAGGCTTCACGGGGCGCGGACTTCGCGGGCCTCGCGCGCCAATATTCGGAAGACCCCTCTTCGCGCGAGCAGGGCGGTGATTTGGGGACGTTCGCGCGCGGCACGCACACACGCGCTTTCGACGAGGCCGCCTTCGCGCTCAAGCCCGGCCAACTGAGCGGCGTGGTGCAGACCGAGTACGGCTTTCACGTCATCAAGGTCAACGCGAAAGAGGCCGCGCGGGCGCTGACCCTGGCCGAAGCGACGCCGGAGATTCGCCGTCGGCTTCTGGCCGACCTCGAAGCCACGAAGCTGACCGAAACCCTCAAGGAGATGCGCCGCAAAGCCAAAGTACGCATCAACGAACCCTTCCGCGTCGGCGCGCTCAAAGACGAGTTCCCACAAAAATAGTCCAAGGTCGAAAATTCGTCTTCCTGACTTTGGACTTGGTTGCGCGTGACCGTATCGCAATATAGCCTTCCTAAATTAGACACATAATTTGTCCCCAACCGTACAGACCGCAGTCGGGCCTGCGCGTTACGGTGAGAGTTCCAAAACAATTGAAGAGTTCGGAGGTTCGGCGGCGGCGTGTTTCGCGGGGCGGGTCGGGGCTCACCCACCTTGCCCCGAACTGTGTCTATGAAGCCGCGCCCAACAACTCGGCAGCAACGACAGCACGACTACGGGGAGGGACGACAGTGAAGAAGAGCATCACCATCAACAGCACGCCCGAAGAGCTTTACCGATTCTGGCGCGACTTCGAGAACTTGCCGCGCTTCATGCAGCACCTACAGTCCGTCGAGGAGACCGGCGAGGGGCGCTCGCACTGGGTGACCAAGGGGCCTGCGGATTCGCGCGTCGAGTGGGACGCGGAGCTGACCGAAGACCGCGAGAACGAGTTGATCGCGTGGCGCTCGCTCGAAGGCTCTGACGTTTACAACACCGGCTCCGTGAGCTTCGATCCCGCGCCGGGCGGGCGCGGCACAATCGTCCGCGTCGAGATAGATTACAGCCCGCCGGGCGGCGTCATCGGCAAAGGAATCGCCAAGCTCTTCGGCGAAGACCCGGAGCGGCAGATTTACGACGACTTGCGCTGCCTCAAACAGGTGATAGAGACGGGCGAGGTCGTCCTCTCGGACGGGACCGTCTGGGACAACGGCCTGCTGACGCAGCGCCCGGCGCAGCCCGTGTCCGTGGAAGAACTCGAACAGTCGCAAGGGGCCGGGGCCGATTGAAACCCGGGCCATTTTGTGTGCGGCTGATGAACAAGGATTAGTTCTGTCAAAGGGGAGACGATAATGAGAGCAAACTGTTGGTATGGGAAAAAGGACGTGCGGGTCGAGACCGTGCCCGATCCGAAAATTTTGAACCGGCGCGACGCGATTGTGAAAGTCAGTTCGACGGCCATCTGCGGCTCGGACATGCACCTCTATAACGGGTTCATGCCGACGATGGAGGAGGGCGACATTCTGGGCCACGAGTTCATGGGCGAGATCGTCGAGGTTGGCGCGGACGTGCGCGACCGCAAGGTCGGCGACCGCGTCGTGGTCTCCTTCCCCATCTCCTGCGGCAACTGCTTCTTCTGCGAGCAGGAGATGTACACGCTCTGCGAGAACACGAACCCGAATGCCTGGATGGCCGAGAAAATGTTCGGCCACAGCCCGTGCGGCATCTACGGCTACTCGCACCTGACGGGCGGCTACGCCGGGGGCCAGGCCGAGTACGTGCGCGTCCCCTTCGCCGATGTCGGCACGCTCAAGGTTCCCGAAGAGTTGTCGGACGAGCAGGTCTTGTTTCTCTCGGACATCTTCCCGACCGGCTACATGGGGGCCGAGATGTGCGGCATCGAGCCCGGCGACACCGTCGCGGTCTGGGGCTGCGGCCCCGTGGGCCAATTTGCGATGGCGAGCGCGCGCCTCCTGGGGGCCGAGCGCGTCATCGGTATTGACTACGTCCCGGCGCGACTGGAACTGGCGCGCAGCGGGGCGCGGGCCGACGCCACGATCAACTTCGAGGAAGTAACAACCTACGACGCCCTGATGGACATGACGGGCGGGCGCGGGCCAGACCGCTGCATTGACGCCGTCGGGATGGAGGCGTTCGGCGGGCACGGCATTGTGTACGCCTACGACCGCGTCAAGCAGGCGCTGATGATGGAGACGGATCGCCCCATCGCCCTGCGCGAGGCGATTATGGCCTGCCGCAACGGCGGCACGGTCTCGGTCATAGGCGTTTACGGCGGCTTGATTGACAAGTTCCCGATGGGCTCTTTCATGAACCGTAGCTTGACGATGCGGACAGGGCAGTGCCACGTCCAGCGCTACTGGGGCGAACTGCTTGAAAGAGTTCAGAACGGCGAGATAGACCCGAGCTTCGTCATCACGCACCGGATGCGGCTCGAAGACGCGCCGGAGATGTACGGCACCTTCGCCGAAAAGGAAGACGACTGCATCAAGGTCGTGCTCAAGCCCTGACACGGGCGGCGTCCGCGGAGACTACTATGGCAAAGAACACTGAGCTTAGTTTGAGTGCGGGGGCCGGCGGGACTGATTTCTCGGCCGGCTCCATCTTCTTCGTCGGGACGGCGACGGTCATCCTGCGTTACGCGGGCTTCACCATCCTGACGGACCCGAACTTCCTGCACGCGGGCGACCACGTGCACCTCGGCTACGGGCTGACGGCCGAGCGCCTGACCAACCCCGCAATGGAGTTGGAAGACCTGCCGCCGATAGACTTCTGCGTGCTCTCGCACTACCACGGCGACCACTTCGACCAGATCGTGGAGGAGAGACTTCAGAAGGACTTACCCATCATCACGACCGAGCACGCGGCCGGCGAGATCGCGGACAAAGGTTTCACGGCGGCGATTGCGCTGGACACCTGGGACTCCGTGACGGTGTCGAAGGGCGAAGCGCGCGTCCGCGTCACCTCAATGCCCGGCAAGCACGGCCCGTCCATCACGGACCTGCTGCTGCCCACGGTGATGGGGAGCATGCTGGAATTTCAGCCGGCCGGGGGGCGCACCTCTTTGCGTCTCTATATCACTGGCGACACGCTCGTCCATGACGACCTGAAAGAGATTCCGCAGCGCTACCCGGACATTGACCTCGCGCTCTTCCACCTCGGCGGCACGCGCATCATGGGCCTGCTCCTGACGATGGACGCCGAGCAGGGCGTCGAGGCCATCCGCATCATCAACCCGCGCGAAGTCATTCCGATACATTACAACGACTACGAAGTCTTCAAGTCGCCGCTCGAAGAGTTTAAAAAGGCCGTCGCCGAAGCCGGCTTCCAGGACCGCGTCCGATACCTCAGCCACGGCGAGACCTACGACTTCGAAGTCGCACAGAGCCGCTG
>DATFCB010000417.1:0-4368 GCA_035253525.1 Pyrinomonadaceae bacterium
GGGAAGACCTGGGGCTACCTCAACGGCGCGACGTTCACGCCCCGCCAGGAGGCGGCCGACAATTTTCTGGCGCAGATGTGGCACGGCATAGACGCGCTGCTACGCTACAAGGAGAACGGCTCGACAATCACGCTCGTCGGCAAGGACAAGCAGCAGAATGTTGACCTCTACGTGATTGAAGTCGCGGACAAGCAGAACCGTAAGACGCGCTACTACATCAGCCAGAGGTTCTATCGCGTGCTCTGGCTCGAATACGAAGCCCCGGCGAGCGACGGCAGCGGCAAGACCTCCAAGTACATGCGCAAGTTTTACGACTACCAGTACATTCAGGGCACGCTCGTCCCCAAACGCACGGTCTTCTTCGAGGAGGGCAAGCAGAAGCAGGAACTGCGCGTGCTGAGCGTCACCTACGGCATCAAGATGGACGACACCCTCTTCAAGAACCCCGAAGCCCAAGCCTCGTCGGCCACGCCGTAAGAAAACAAGCAACCACGAAGAAACACGAAGCGGCACGAAAGAAGCAATTCATTTCGTGCCGCTTCGGGTTATGCGCGTGGTTCGCTCTTTCTTCTCTTATTTCCCTGAGAAGCGGAAGGTCAGCCCGGCGGTGACGCCGAAGGGGTAGCCGGGGGTGGCGTGTATGCGCTCCGCGGGAGCGTCGCCGGGGCGCAGGCGCGATTCAAAGAAGTTCTGCGTCTCGAAGTAGCGTTTATTGAAAAGATTATCCACCGCGAAATTGACCTCCAGGAAGCGGCGCAACCGTTTGCTCACATAGATGTCAACCACGTCGAGCCCCGCCGCGCGAATGCCCGCATCGAGCGGGTCGAGACGATAGTTGCCGGTATGCCTGTAACGAAGTGAGCCGGCGAAGCCGTGAAAATCCGAAAGGGTCAGGCTCGCGTTAGCCACTGTGTGCGGCGCGCTGTCCACGTACTCTCGTGGGAAAGTACCCCGGAAGAAAGCGTTCATCACCTGCGTGATGCCGCCATTGAAGGAGAGGCGGCGAGTGATAGCCACGGAGTTTTTAATCTCGAAGCCGTATGAGCGGCTCGGCCCGGCGAACTCGATTGAGCCGTCGTCGGGAATGTAGACCTGCTGGTTCGAGGTGTCTATCAGGAATAAATCCGTCGTCAGCGAAAACCTCTTGTAGTTGTGCGACGTGCCGACTTGATAGAAGTCCGTCGTCGCCACCTTCGGGCTGTCGGGCTGTTGGACGACGCCGCGCGCGTCCTGGCTGGAGATGCCGCGCCCGTAGTTGAAATGAATCGTCGCGGGGAAGCGATCCGTCGGCATATAGGCTACGCTGGCCTTCGGCTGGAATCGCCCGTCGCCCTGCGTGCCGGAGAAGACGGGTCTGATCTTGTCGTCAACGCTGAAGCGGAAGTAGTCGTAACGCAGTCCGCCCTCTAAGTGCAGGTGGCCGCCGAAGAGGTCGAGCGCCTGCTGCACGTACCCCGCCGTATTAGTCACCCGCGCGTTGGCGCTGGTGAGAAGAAAGCAGGGGCTGTTGAACCTGTCGGGCAACCCCGGCTGTCCGGGGTTGTCGTTGAACGGGCAGTCGGCCAGATTGAGGCGTGATACTTCGGCGCGATTCGGATTGCGGCCGATGGACGGGTAGAGGCCGACGTTGGTCTGGAAGGCTTGCAGGTTGCCGCCCACCGTCAGCAGTCCTCTCCCGCCGGAGAAAGAGAGAGGGCGGATGTACTGCGCGTTGACGCCTTGCTGCAAACGCGAGTCGTGCTGTTGTATCTCGTCACCGAACTCAGGGTCTGCGAGGAAGAAGGTGAAGTTCGACCAGAGGTCGAAGAGCGAGCGAGTCAGGTAGCCGTCCACCTTGAAGACGCTATTGCCGCTGAGTTCGGTGCGATAGTAAACGCCGACGGTGCCGCTGCGCACGCGCCCGCCGTTATCCGGGTCAATGAAGCCGAAGCGGTCGAGGCGGCCCGCGAACACTTCGTCGAGCGGAATCTGCCCCGACGAGAAGAAGTCATTGCGGCCCAGGTTGAGTTTGAAGCCGAGCGCCGACCTGGCGTTGAGGTCGCGCGTATAATTGCCGGTCAGGTTATCGCGCTTGTAACGAAGAGGGCTGATGAACGGTCCGTCGGTGCGTGACGCTTCGTAGGCGAGGAAGCCGACCGCGTGGTCGAGTTTCGGACTGTAGGCAAAGAAGCCCCGGAAGGTGTCGAACGAGCCGCCCTGGACGCGGGCGGTGAACACGTCCGGCAGAGACTCCTTGGTGCGTATGTGAACGACGCCGAGGCCGGAAAAATCCCCGTACTCGGCGCTGAACGGGCCGTTCAGGATGTCCACCCCGGCCACGAGTTCGGGCGTCAGGCTCTTGAGTTGGCCGAGGTAGCCTTGCCCGTGCCCCTGCGTGGCGTAGTTCTGCTGCACGTCGTCAACCAGCACCTTCAGCCCGCCGTTCAGGCCGCCGTGATCCATGTTGAAGCCGAAGCGGCGAATCTCCAGAGACTTGCCTCCGCCCTCGTGCTGCCCCGCGTTGATGCCAGCGTCTAAGGTGTGAAAGACCTGGTCGTCGCGCAGGAACAGCCCCTCGCGGTAGACCGTGTCGTTGCGCCGCTCGATGCTCGGATCAACAACCGAGGAGACGATGACCACCGACTCGTGGACAGTCGGGACGAGCAGCTCGACCTCGACGACGAGGTCTTCCGCCTGCTCTTCGAGAGAGAAAGTCCTGGTCAGCGGGGCGATGCCTTTCCCACGCAACTTCAGCGTCAGCGCCCCGCCCGGAGCGGTGAGGCTGAATCTCCCCTCGCCGTCGCTGACCGCCGTAAACTCTTCCTGCCCGCCCGCGCCCGCGACGACGCGAATCTCCACGCCCGGCAATGCCTCGCCCTGCTGCGTGATGACGATGCCGTTGAGCGTGCGCGTCTGCACCGTCTGGGCCGACGCGACCGGCGAGAAGAAGAAAGAGAGACAGAAGAGCAAAGATATTAGTAAACGCATATCGAAAGAGAGCCAACAGGAGCAAGTTGATTTCAAAGTTCGAGTAATTCTAGTTCATCTACGATATGAGGGGAAGAATTAGATTGTCCGGCCGGGCAAAATACGGGAAAGTCGAGTGTTTTCCGCCTGTGCCACTTTCGGGAACCTGGCGGCGGCCCGCGCGTGTAGGTCAGGTGCGGGCGGTCGTGGCCTTTCGGGTGTATAATTTCCGACCGGAGAGGCCGACCCGGCGCGTTGAGGTTGCCCCTCTAGCCGCGCCGCCGAGAGTTTTACCGAAACAGTGAACGCCGAAAGTTTTCCTATCCTAATGAGCACGCTGACTTCAGTTGATGAGCTGCGTTTCGGCACGGCTGTGCCGCAGACGGTCGTGGCCGAAGAATCGCTCACAGATCACGCTCTTTTAGAGGCCACGCGCGCGGGCGACGAGATGGCGTTCGCTCAATTGGTGGGCCGCTACCGCAACCAGATTACGAGCTACATCTATCGCATGACGAACGATTACGACGGCGCGGTGGATATGGCCCAGGAGACTTTCGTCCGCGTCTATCAGGCGGCCGAGCGTTACCAGACTACTTACGCCTTCTCGACCTACATCTATCGGATTGCGACCAACCTCGCGATCAGCGAGTTGAGAAAGCGCAAGCGTCGGCGGCTGGTCAGCTTGACGGGATTTTTTCAGGAGACGGAAGGGAGAGAGGCGCGCGAGTTCAACCCGCCGGACGGCGGCCCCTTGCAGGACGCCGTGCTGGTTGACACGGAGCGCCGCGCGGCCGTCGCTCGTGCCATCTCGACGCTGCCGGAAAAGTATCGCGCGCCTTTGGTGCTGCGCGACGTGGAAGGCAAGTCTTACGACGAGATCGCGCGCATCCTTGAGACGAGCGAGGGGACCGTCAAGTCGCGCATCAGCCGCGCGCGCGGATTCCTCAGAGACAAGCTGAGCGCTTATTTGTGAGTCGGGGGTTTTAGAGTCATCATGAACTGTCAAACGTGTCGGGCCGAGATTGAAGAGTTGGAGGTGGGCGCGCGCCTCGGCGAGAGCGCGAGCGCGCATGTCCGTGTCTGTCCAGAGTGCGGGGCCTTTCATGACGAGCGGCAGACGCTGAAGCGTCTGGTCGGGAGTCTGGGCGGGGTCCACGCGCCGCCGGACTTCGACTTCCGCCTGCGCGCGCGCCTCGCCGCTGCCAAAACGAACGGGAGCCAGCGCGCCCCCTGGCTCTCCTTTCTAGCCAGCGCGCCGGCCATAGGGCTGGCCGCCGCCTTCGCCCTGCTCGTCGCGGGCTTCGTCGTTTATCGCCAGATGAAACCCGCGCCAAACGCGGGAGCGCTCGCGCACGACACGGCCGTCGAACAGCCTGCGCAGCAAGTCCCGGTTCAGTCTACAAACCAGCAGGGCAGTGAAGT
>DATFCB010000418.1:0-12648 GCA_035253525.1 Pyrinomonadaceae bacterium
TGCGATCTCGCCTGTCCCAGATGGCGAAGGCGAACATGCCGCGCAAGTGCTTGACGCAGTCAGCGCCGTGCTCCTCGTAGGCGTGGAGGATGGCTTCGGTGTCGGAGTTGGTGCGGAAGCGGTGGCCGGCGCGCTCCAGACTCTCGCGCAGCTCCTTGAAGTTGTAGATTTCGCCGTTGAAGACGATGGAGGAGGCGGCGGCGCAGCCCGACATCGGCTGGTGTCCGCCGGCGAGGTCAATGATGGAGAGGCGGCGCATGCCGAGGCCGACCGCGCCCTCGACCATAGTGCCCTGGTCGTCGGGGCCGCGGTGCGCGATGCTGCGGCACATGCGGTCGAGGACGCGCGCGCGCTCCTCCGGCGCGACGCCCACAGCGCCGTCTCCGCCCGCCACGAAACCTGCGATGCCGCACATACTTCAACTCCTTTGCGTCTTTGCGCCTTTGCGAGAAATTAACCTCACGCCAAGGCGCAAAGACGCAAAGAAAAGCGCTACGCCTTGTCGCCCGACTTCGCCACGACGCAGTGGAGTTTGCCGACGCGCGTGACTTCCCAACTGGCGAAGCCCGCGTCTTTCATCAGGCGGTCAATCCTTGCCTTGGTGTAGAAGAAGACAGGGCAGCCCTTCATCGTGAGCCTCGCCTTGCGGACGGGCGCGCGCCACGTCCAGAAGCGCGGGAACGCCATGATGGCCCGGTCCTTCGTCACCTCGCGCATCTTTTTCAAGACCGGCGCGGGGTCGCTGATGTAGTCGAAGAGTCCTATGCCGTAGCTCACGTCGAAGCTCGACTCGGGCTCGTATTCGAGCAGGTCCGTCTGCACGAACGTCAACTGATCTTCCAAGCCTTCTTTACGCGCGGACTGCTGGCAGCGCCCGATCATCACCGGCGAGATGTCGAGGCCGACGACGCGGCTCGCGCCCTTCTTCGCCAGCTCGACGCTGTAAAGCCCGTTGCCGCAGCCCACGTCGAGGAAGGTGCGCCCCGCGACGGGCTCGCAGTTGCGTATGGTGAAGACGAAGCGCTCATACATGTCCTTCCGAAAGACGCGGTCGAGGAAGGTCGAGAGCTTCGATTTTTCGTGCGAGTAGATTCGCTCGAAGGCGTCGGCTTCGCTGTTCCAGAAGTTGCGTTGCACTTCGATCTCATTGTTCATAATCCGAGTACCTCTCTGATGGTCGTGAATTGGAAATCACCGAGGAGCGCGTCCAAGCGCTTCTCGGTCTGATCTAAATTGCGGTAGTGGCGAATCGCTTTCGAGCGGGGCAGCTTGATTTTCGGCTGGCCCGGATCGAGTTCCCACGGGTGTAGGTAAAAGACTGCGGGCCGCCCCTCGCTGTTGCACTTCTTCATGCAGAGCTTCGTGTAGGAATAGGGGAAGAGCCGGAAGTAGCCGCCGCCGCTAAACGGCAGTCTGCGCCCGAAGACTTCCAGGCAGCTCATCGGAAACTCGTAAAGCGCGTCCGTAATTTTGTACGGGACGAGCGGCGCGTCCGCCACGCCGTAGTCCGGGTGAAAGCCGACGGGGAAGACGGACGAGTCATACTTGAAGTTATATTTTTCGAGCGCCGCGAGCGCCCACGCGCGCGTCTTCTCGACGACCGTGAACGACGGCGCGCGAAATCCGAGCGGGGTCTGTTTGACGCCGCAGGCACGGAGCGTCTCAAGCGCGCGCGCCAGGTCTTCGTCAAACTCGGCGGGCGTGATTTCCGTCAAGAGCAAGTGGTTGTAGCCGTGCACCGCGATCTCGTGCCCCTTCTCTTCTATCTCGCGGATAAGTTCCGGCAGGCGTTCGGCGACCCAGCCGAGGACGAAGAACGTGGCCTTCGTCTCGTGTTTGTCGAAGAGGCCGAGGATGCGCCGCGTGCTTTCCTCAACCCTCAACTCGCACTTGTCCCAATCCTCGCGCTTGATGGTCCCGCTCAGGTTGTGGACGCAGAACCAGTCTTCGAGGTCAATGGACATCGCGTTCCTGACGGGCTGTGTGGTTTTCTCTCTCATCTTAACTTTGCGCCCCCTGTTCGGCGCTCGCGCGAATCGGCTCCCAGCGCACGTAGCGCTCGCCGCGCGCGAACTTGTAGAAGGCGATCAGGGAGGCGAGGTTGGCGAGGACGAAATAGTGCGGGATGGCGAGCAGGCGATTGTGCAGGCCCATCCGTTCGAGCAGCCAGGCGGCCGCCGCCGCGCCGTAGAAACAGAGTTGCGCAATGAGCGCGACCGCGTAAAAGAGTGAGCGCGGCGCGAGCGCGGCCGACGCGACGAGCGCGAGGATAAGAAAGACGGGGACGAGATAGCGCATGACCTTGTGCGAGAGAAGCTCGACGGCGTAGAAGCCCGTCCTGAACGGATTCATCATGCGGCGGTTGCGCCAGAGGTCCGCGAAGGTCTGCGTCATAATTCTCACGCGCGTCTTGAACTCTTTCCCGGCCTGCTGGTTCGTCTCCTCGACGCAGACGGCGTCGGGCTCGTAGACGGCACGCAGTCCCTGCTCGACCATCTTGGTGGCGATGATGAAGTCGCTGCACGCCTCGTGGTAGAGCGGGACGTAAGCGTTGCGGCGCACGGCGTAGAGGCAGCCGCAGACGCCGATGAGCGAGCGGACGTTGCTCTCGTGCTTCTTCAACAGGAATTCGTAGCTCCAGTAAGAGCGCGTGCCGTGCCCGACGCTCGTGCTGCCGGGGTCTGTGTAGGCGACGCGGCCGGTGGCACAGCCGACGGTCGGGTCCGCGAAGCTCGGCATCAGGACGCGCAGCACGTCCCTTTGGTAGTGGGTCGTGGCGTCGGAGAAGAGAACAATCTCGCCGTGGGCCAATTCGACGGCGGCGTTCTGCGCGGCGGTCTTACCCAGGCGCTCCGGCTGGCGGTGAAGGCGGACTCCGCGCGCCGCGAAACCGCGCACGATCTCGTCCGTGCGGTCGGTCGAGCAGTCGGAGGCGACGATGACTTCCAGCAACTCCTTCGGGTAGTCGAGCGCCAGTGTGTTCTCCAATTTGGCGGCCAGATCGCGCTCCTCGTTGTAGGCGGTGATGACGAAGCTGACCGCGGGCGTAAACTCAGGCGCGCGGCGGACGGGGCGGCCGCGCAGGCGGCTCGCCACGATGAGCAGCAGCGGATAACCGACGTACGTGTAGAGGAGCGCCGCCGCGCTCGACCAGAAGATGATCTCTGCCGCGAGTCTTAAGCTCATACCGTTTCAGCCCTCACTCCCGGCCGGGCGAGCGCAGTGCGCCGCCTGCGCTCCTCCTCCTTGGCCTGTTTCTTTTCCGGCACAATCGCGCTTCCCTTCTCCGACTCGTAAAGACGGCGCAGGCAGACGGCGTAACCGACGAGATAATAGACGTACCACTGATAGCTGACGGAGGCGAAGAAGCTGGCGACCATGTAGGCCAGCAGCGAAGTCTGAAGACCGACGGCCAGGTAGTAGTGGCGCGAACTTTTGCGCGACCCGAAAGTCTCGCGCGCCATCTGGCCCAGCCGGCGCAGCGGCGTCAGGATGAACAGGGTGTAGAGGACGAGCGCCGCCGCCCCCATCTCGGCGGCGACCTGCGTGTAAGAGTTGTGCGTGACGAGTCCCCTGTAGGACATCTGCGTGGCGTAGTTTCCCATGCCGATGCCGAAGAGCGGGTGGCGTGCGGCGACGTGGAGCGAGCGAATCAACTCGCCGCGCCGCGCGTCGGCCGAGCCGACAGGGTCCAGGCTGGGGACGAAGATGGAGATGATGCGGCGGCCGTAGTTGCCCGGCGCGAAGAGCAACAGCCCGGCGATGACCAGGAAGGCCAGAAGGAGGACGCCGAGCCTGTGGCCGCGCCCGATTTTGAACGCCATGAAGCCGAAGGCGACCATCAGGGCGATGAAGGCCCCGCGCGAATAGGTCAGCACGATGGCCGCAATCAAAAGCGCGCCGCACGCGCCGTAAAAGATTTTTCCGAAAAGGCGGCGCGCGCCGAGAAGGAGCGCGATGGTGATGGGGAGGATGGTCACCAAGTGGAGCGCCATGTCGTTCGAGTTGCCGAAGATGCCGCTGCCGCGCCCGCCCACGCGGTAGCCCTCGACCGTCATCAGCCCCAGCCGGTAATCGTTAATCGCCCCGACGCTCAGCCAGATGCTCACCAGGAGCGTGAGAAAGAGCATCCCTTTCAGTCGCGCCTCGGTGCGCACGACGTTGACCATCACGATGAAGATGAAGACGCAGCGGATGAACGTGTCGCTGAAGGTTTCCCAGGCCGTGCCGGGGCTGAGGGCGAGCGGAATCGAGAGCAGCCCCGTCAGGCAGAAGAGCAGGACGAGACTGACTTCGCGCGGGCGGGCGGTGAGCGTGCCTTCGAGCGCAAGCTGCGAGGGCAGGAAGAACGCCAGGGTGACGGCCCCGAGGATGAAGGCGATGGAGGCCGTCCACGGCGACGGGTAGAACTCCGCCGGGCGCGCGTAAAGAATGACGGTGAAGACGAAGAGCGCGACGTAGGTCAGAGAGTGACCGCGCCTCAAAAACGTGGCGGCGATTTTCTTCCCGGCAGCGGGCGGCGTGGGCGTTGGCGGCGCGTCGTCAGCGGAGGGTGCGAGGTCGGCCGCGTCTACGCCGGGTTTGTCCGGCCAGACCTGTGCGCCCGCGTCCAAATGGTTTTCGGACAGACGCGGGCGGCGCGCGCCCGTCGTGGTGGTGCGCGGCAGTTCGTAATCCGTCTCTGAACGACCCCTCGGCATGTGTGGCACTCTGGCGTGACAGCTTCGCTACGCGCGTCGGCGGCCTCAAGCGCTCTCCGCGCAAAGGCTTCGAGCAAGACCGTCCGCGCCGAATTTACGGACGCAGGGCAACTGCGTTCGGAAACTCCGGCGCGTGTGTAAATCAGGGCGACGACTGAAGCCGGCCGCGCAAAAACCTGCGAGGCAGCGCGCGGCCGCTATTAAACTACCACACCTTCTTCGTCGCCGATGAGCACCAGGGCGCGGACGCGCTCTCTGAGCGCCATCTCGAACCGGCGCGCTTCCTCTATCTCCGAGAAGGAGAGGGCGCGCAGCTCCTGCTCGATGCGGCGGCGGTAATCCGAAACCAGCGAGTCCGAGACGCCAAGCGTGGCGGCGACTTCGAGCTGCGTGGCGTGGTCGGGGCTCAAGTAACAGTGCCAGAGCACGCCGAGCATACGGTTATACTGCTTGACCTTGCCGCGCACGGTCTCGTGCAGGCTCTTCAAAAATCCGTCAACGAAATTCGCGGCCTCGCGCTCGCTCTCGCGGCGCAGCAAGCCCTGCTCAGGGTTCTCGCACGCGTCAACAGGCTCGAACTGATTGCCGCCCTCGTCGGGGTCGTCGCCGCCGAGCGGGACGAGATAGATGTCCATCACGGGCAGGCGCGACATGACGAGGCTGCGCAAGGTGCGCACGTCCGCGGGCGCGTCGGCCGCTTCGAGGACCGAGATAATTAAGTCTTCGAGGTCGGCGTTGCCGATAACTATCTGGGAATCTCCCGTGCAGCCGACCATGCGCGTGTCGCGCTGGCGCACAGGGATCATGTGTATGCGCTGTTCCAACTCGTGCGAGTCGCGGCGCGGCTTGTCTGTGGGCCACTCGCTCAGGCCGTAAACGCGGTCGGCGAGGCGGCGGTGCGGCTCGTCGTCAATGCCCGAGGTGTCGAAGCGGCGGAAGTTGGCGCTCGATTGAATCAGTGTGGAGATGCGGCGGGCCAGGCGGTATGACTCCGGGTGACGCTTTCTGAGTTCCGCGGTCAAAAGGTTGGTCAGTTCTATCTGTCCGATTTCGCCCTCAATCTCGGCGTCGGTCATCTCTGTATCGAGGTAGTGCTGGAAGCGTCCCTTGCTGAGGAGCTGGACGAAAAGCTCCTGCGTCAGATCGGTGTAGGCGTTGTGCGAGCCCTCTTCGACAAGCAGGCCGGCGCTGCGGGAAGCGCGCACCAAAGGATGATAGCAGACGATGCGGTGTAGTTCCGCCCAGAGGCGGGAAACGTCCGACGAGCGCAGGCTCTCGACCCACGGCCCGCTCCGGGATTGCCGGTCGTAAGACCCGGCGCGCGCGGCGCGCGGCGGCTGTTCCCTGATGGCGCTCATCGTAGAACCTTTCGGCTGATTGTCGCTGGTAGATTTCACGGCAGTATGGTTATGGCAGTCGCGCAAAGTGTAGCTTGGCATGAGCGAATCTTTTTCTCAACGCCCCGGCTCGTGTGATGAGGAGATGACCGGCCTCCCTGACTCCGAATTTATCGTCGCTGTCTGTTACGCCCGCGGCTGGTTGTGTCGGGTTGGAGAGTGTTTTTTCGGACAGGCCGACGGTCAAGTCAGGCTTCCCGCTGGCCCGCGAACCGAAAGGTAAGATCGCCCCCTTAGCTTGATCATTTATTTTCGGCGTCGGACCCGCCTCGGATTCTCTCCGCGCCAGGCTGCGGCTGTGGCCCACCTGCCGGGAAAGGCTTCCGGGACGAACGGCGCGCCGGAGTTGGGGATGAAAGGATCGTGACGAGTCGTGACGACAGACTCAAGAGGGCCGCAAGCGTGTTTTTGGCGGTGACTTTTAGAGTCAAACTCACACCCGGGGAAGGTGGCGCTTCAATACCCGCTCTGCCTCTTTTTTGACTTTGCCTGTCGGGCGCGCCGCGATGACCGCACAAAGGGGGAAGTGGCGCGACCATCCAGGAAAGAATCAAGGAGAACTAAAGTCCTCCCTGACCACAGAAAAGATGTTATCAGCAATCGCCAAATTGAGCAACATCTTTTTACAAAAGGGCCAAAACATTGAAATTGCAGATAAAAATGAGTCGGCAAGCCCAGACAACTTTGGAAGCGGGGGGGGATTAACGTTTTATTTAACTTGACCAAGCGAAGTGCCCAAACAGGGTCGAACAGTTGTCTACAATATTTATCTAGCCCCTTCTGCCACCTTCACAGTGGGCGCTTTAAGCCTGGCGAGTTGAAAAGTCTAGCGTGCGACGACTTGTTCAGCACAAAGGTGTGGACACCGAAGGGGGTTTTCAAAGATCATGATTCTCAACGCAATCGCATTTTGTAAAAGAGCAAGCTGCCCCTCCTCAGAGACCCTGGTCATGTACCGCACCTGCGAGATGGAGGCGGAGCGGATGGTCTGGGTGGCCTCGCACCTGGACGAATGCGAATTCTGCGGCGCGGAGCTTCAACTGTTGACGGACCACGCGCCGCCAGAGCAGGAGGAATGCGTCGTCACGGCCATGCCCGCCAACCTGCGCTGGCTCGCCGAAACGCTCCTCGGCGCGGTCCCACTCAACCTCGAAGCCCTCGCCGAACCGGCCTACGAAAAAGAGCGCCTGACCTTGACGGACGCCTGATTGCGGGGCCGCACAGACAAATCGCCCTTCAGAACATCTCCCTCGATTAACCACGCGCGCGCTGACGCCCACCGGCGCGCGCCTTTATTTCCGGGCAAGGCGAGTCGGACGAAAACTTTGCCGCCGGGTCGCTGATTTGCAACTGCTCGTCGGGCCAGACCTCGGGCCAGGTGTAGCCGGGGTCTGTGAAACTGCGTATCTCCCAGATTCTCTTCCCGTCCGCGTCGAAGTAAATCCTGTGCTCCACCTTGGAGCCGTTGACAGCGCCGCCCGTGATGAGGACGAACCGGAGCCGCCCCGCCTCGTCATAATAATGCTCAAACTTGAGCGCAGAGTCTTCCGACCCGCCCTCCTTCTGGTAGAACCGCACCCGCCCGCTCGCATCCGTCCCCAGGATGCGTACACTGTCCTCGTGCGGCTCGCAATACTCAAAGGTGCGCTTCTTCATACGCAACCTCTTCCGGCCCGCATTCACGGATTGATAGATGTTTCGCACTTCCTTAATCTTCGGGTGCTGCCGCCAATTCTCCTTCGTAATCTCGCCCCCGTCCTGCGCGGCACAAATGTTCCCATAACCGAAGAACACAACCGAGCCCACTAAGAAAGCCAACAGAAAAAACTTCGAGCTCTTCTGCAATGTGTGATTCCTCCTTAGCTTTAGTCGAGCAAATTTTTAGATTCTCAAATCCTGATGCCGCGAATCTTCTCGGACTTCTTCTCCGGCTTGACGAGCACCGAATTGTCCTGGGCGCGGTGCTCGCGCTCGCGCTCGGAGTGCCAGGTGGCCCACTCCTGGGGGGCGTCGAAGGTTTCGCCGCCGTGGCGTGTGATGCGCTCGCGGACGCGGCACATGACGGGCGTGTTGACGCCGACGCCGGAGATGACGGCCTGGCCCTTGGTGAGCGCCGGGAGTTCGTCTAAAAGCTGGCGGCCCGCGCCTTCGACGGATTTGGCGACGGTGTCCTGGTCTATCGGGTTGACGATGCGCATGATGACCTGCGTCATGCACTGCGAGAGCACGTCCTGATCCAACTTGCCGGGCCTTTGCGTGATGAGTCCGATGCCGACGCCGAACTTGCGCCCCTCGGAGAGAATCTGTTTGAGGATGTTCGTGGAGACGACCGTCTGCCCCGCGGGCGCGAAGCGGTGCGCCTCTTCGAGGAGCGCGAAGACGGGGTAAGGAAGATGACTGTCCGTTCCCTGCAAGGCTTCGCCGCGCACGGTCGCCATGCGCGCCTTGTTGACGCGGCGCAGGAGCGTGGCGACGACGACCTGCTGCTCGTTCTGCTCTATGTCGGAGAGCTGAAGCACGGTGCAGCGCCCAGGCTTGAACAAGTCGGTGAGCGGGATGTGCTCGTTGTCCGAGAAGATCGAGTCGGGGCGGTCGAAGCGGTTGTCGAGTCGCCAGAGCAGCGCGTCAATCGAGCCGACGTTGCCGCCGGAGCCGCGCCCGTCCTCCTCGCCGTACTTCTCCGCCGTCACGGCGTCGCGCAAATCCTGGTAGCCCCACAAGCCCCTTTCGCCGCGCTCGCCCGCCGTCAGCTTGCGGTACGCCTGCGACAAATAGTGCAGCATCTTGTCCGACGTGCCCTCGGGCAGCAGGTACTTGATGTCGGCTTCGGTCAGCGTCGAGACGCGCACCTTGATGCGGTCGTGCGTGAAGATTTTGACTTCCGGCTGGTAGCCGTCTTCCCCGCTGAAATTCCGGTCGCCCTCAATCGAGCGCAGCGTGTCATACTCGCCGTGCGGGTCAACGATGAGCACGGCCGCGCGGTTGTAGGGCCGCATCAACTCTTCGACGAGCACGCCCGCCGTATAGCTCTTGCCCGCGCCGGTCGAGGCCAGGATAGCCAGGTGCGTCGAGACGACATCTTTGATGGAGAGGACGACGGGAACTTCGCCCGCGCTCCTGGTCAGCAGGCTCCCGACGTGCGCGGAGCCCTGGTCGCCGGCGCGGCGCGGCGAGAGCACGCCCGCGAGAGTTTCCGACGAGGCCAGGAAGACAGGGTCGCCGGGGTTGGGCGGGATGCGCGGGTTGACGAAATCCCCGAGCACGCGGCTGAAGTAGCCGACCGTTTCGACCGTGATCTCGTACAACTCGCCGCAGTCGGAGCTGAGGCCAATTAAAGAAGAGACGACGGCGGGCGGAATCTCCGGGTCGGAGAGGAAAACGTCCGGCAGGTTACGCACGAGCCGGCGCGACGTGATGTTGCCGATGATGTGCCGCTCCTCGGCCCCGTCGCGCGCCACGTAGTAGACAAACTCGCCGACGCGCGTGCGCCAGTTGTCAGCCGTGATGAAAAGATACTCGTGCGGCAATTCGCCGGGGCCTTTAACGGTCCCCGTCAGCGTGTCGGCCGTGTCGCGTTGTTGAGTCATGTGCGAAAGAGAAATCCAGCCAAACCGTAGATGGGATTATATCAGCTTGTGGGAATAAAGAAGAGGAAGTGAACGAACGGCGCGCGTCACGCGGACGCGCGTTTTTCCTTGTCCTTCCAGCGCTCCAGATTCACGCCCAACAACTCTTCCAGGCGGCCCACGTCCTCCGCGTAGAACGCGTGAAGTTTACGTCTCAATCCTTCGCCGAGCGCGGGCTTTTCATTGCCGAAGACGCGCGAGAGGACGAAGCGGTCTAACCTGTCAATGGTCCGGCAGACAGCCTTGTCCATGCGGCTCTGCTCGCGTATGTAGAGGCGAGTACGGTCGCTGTTGTAATCGTACAGCCGCTCGTTGCGAAGCCTCAGGAGCTTAAGGCGCGGGATGGAGTAGACGACGGCCTGCGGCCTGTCGTTCAACTGGCGCGGGACGTAAGCGTCGTCAATCCCGAGGAAGCGGTAGCTCTTCTGCAACTGTGCCAGATTGTCCTGCGCAATCTCGTCGTGGAAGAGCACCAGGATGCGCTCGCGGTCGAAGAAGGAGAGATACCGCTCAAGGTGTTTATGATAGAGGCCGTATTCCAGAATCTCCTCGGACTTCGGATAGCTCTGTTTGTACTCGCCGTCGAGCAGCCGCGTCATGCTCTTTTCCAGCGGCGCGGGCGGGATGAAGCCGTTGTTGACGTAATGAAAATAGGCTGAGACGGCCCTTTGGACCGGGTTGCGCAGAACGGCGATCAACTTCGCTTCCGGGATCATCTCCTTGATGCGGGCGGGCACTTCGGGCTTTGCCAGGTAGTTCGGCCGCTTGATGCCTATGGCCTTCTCGCCGTTCACCTCGGTGAAAAGCCGCTCGAACTCTTCGAGCTTAATCTGCCGGAAATCCGGGTCCTCGAAGTATGTGATTTCGTCTGGAGGCATGAACACCTCCGGGTGCTCGGCCAGGCAGAGGTGTATGAACGTGCTGGCGGATTTTTGTGCCCCGATGATGAGAAAGTTAGGCAGAGTCATCGAATCTTTTGGCTGAACGCCCCGTCTTGTTTCGCCATAATTTATATCACAATCACAACTCAACCCCTTTGCGTCTTTGCGGCTTGGCGTGAGTGATTTGGGTTTTCTCACGCTGGAGGCGCTGGAGACGCAAAGAAAGCTCGATTGCTATTAACTTTCGGCGGCCTCGTGCTTGTGCAGCGTCTTGATCCATTCGACGGTGCGGGCGACGCCATCTTCCAGGGCGACGGCCGCGCGCCAGCCCGTCGCGGCGTGGAGCCTGCTTGAGTCGAGCACGTTGACGGGCACGTCGAAGCCGCGCCCCGGCTGAAAGACTATCTCCGGCTCGAATCCCAACTGGTCGCTGATGACGCGGACGATGTCGAGGACCGAGTGGCCCGCGCCGCTCGAAACGTTGAAGACGTGTTCAGGCCCGCCGTAATCGAGGAGCGCGAGCGTGGCCGCGACCAAATCCTCGACGTGCAGGTAGTCGCGCAGGCTCTCGCCCGTTCCCCAGATTTCCAGCGGCTCGCCGCGCAGCGCGCGGTCTGCCAACACGCCTATCACGCCCTGGCCTATGTGCAACCGCTGCCCCTCGCCATAGACGTTCGACGGGCGCAGGACGCAGTGGCCCACGTTGGCGAGCGCGCTGTACATGGCGACGTATTTTTCGATGGAGAGTTTCGTGATGCCGTAAGAGCTGATGGGGTCGGTCGGGTGCTCTTCGTCAATCAACTCGGCGCGCGGGACGCCGTAAACGGTCCCGCCCGAGGAGAAGTAGAGGATGCGCCGCACATTCGTCTCCGAAAGGCGCGTGAGCCAGGCGGCAGAGGCCGCGACGTTGCTCGTGATGTCGAACACAGGGTCGGCCATCGAAGAACCGGGCACGGTCGTGTGGACGAGATGTATGACCTTACTTGCGTCCGCCACCGCTTCGATCACGTCGTTCGAGCGATTGATGTCGCCCTCGACGATCTCAACGTGCGGCTCAAGGTCCGCGACCAGCGCGTGCGAGGCGTAAAGCCTGTCGAAGATGCGTACGCGTGCGCCCCGGCCGACGAGGGCGCGCGCGATGTGGCTGCCCATGAAGCCGAGGCCGCCGAGGACGACCACGAGCGCGCTCGCCCGGTCGTGTTTGATGTCGGAAGGTCCACTCATACTAAGGGATTGCCTCGGAGAATTTGTTCGTAGTAGCCGACGAGGCGCGTGACGTAGTCGTTAATATCAAATTTTTCGACGGCTGTCTGTCTCGCGGCGGTCGCCATGCGCTGTGCCAGTTCCGGGTCCGCGGCCAATTGCGCGGCACGCTCGATGATCTGGTCGTCGCGCCCAGGGTCGCAGAGAAAACCGTTGAGGCCATCGAAGATTGCTTCGGGGTGTCCGCCGACGCGTGAGCTGATGACGGGCACGCCGCAGGCGAGCGCGTTCAGGCAGGTGAGCGAGAGGTTGTCGGCCTGCGTCGGGTAGAGCAAAGCGCCGCACAAATTGAAGGCCATCGCCAGTTGCTTTTCTTCCTTGATGAACGGCAGCGTCAGGACGGGCATGGCGGGCGTCTCAAACTCGCGCGCACGCTCGCTCGCGTTCCCGACCACTAAGACTTCAAACTGGCCCGGCGCACGCGACGCCACCTCGCGTAAGCCTTCGAGGAGCGGCAGGATTCCTTTGCGCTTCTCGCTCACGAAACTGTGGAAGAGGCCGACGACGAAGCGGCGCGGGAGGGGAAGTCCAAGCGCGTGGGCGCAAGCCTCGCGGGCAAGGGGGCGGAAGACGTCAACGTCAATCCCGTAGTAAAGCTGCTCGACGGGCCGGCTGCCGACGAAGGTCGAGCGGTAATGCTCCGCCAGGTATTTCGTGTGGACAAGCAGGTGAAAGCCCGAGGCGGTGACGGCCTTTCGCTTCATGTCGAGAAGCGCGGGCGTCGTGTCGCGGCTTAGCCCTGGGTAAGGCAGATCAATTTGCGGGCAGTTGCCGCAGTGGT
>DATFCB010000419.1:0-3197 GCA_035253525.1 Pyrinomonadaceae bacterium
CGTCCCGTCGGGCCTCGTCGCCTTCGACGCGCGTGGGCGCGCCACGGTCGTCAACGGCCCCGCGCGCTCGCTCATCGAAGCCGACGGCGAGGCAGAGGGGCAGGGCGTGCATGAACTCCTGGGACGCGCGCCCGAGCTGGCCGAGATGGTCGAGAGGTGTCTGGAGACCGGCGAGGTCTACAGGCGCGAAGAGGTCATGTCGAGCGCGCAAGGCGGGCAGGTCCGACGCCTCGGCGTGACCGTCGCGCCGATTGATTTGACCGAGGGGCCGGAGGGCGCGCGCGGGGCGCTCTGTCTGCTGACGGATTTGACCGAAGTCCTGCAACTGCGCGAACAGGTCGCGCTCAAGAAGAACCTCGAAAGCCTGGGCGAGATGTCCGCAGGGCTGGCCCACGAATTTAAGAACGCGCTGGCGACGCTGCACGGCTACGCGCAGTTGATGCAGAATCTGAAACTGGATGAAAGCGGCCGTGCGGCTTCCGGCGCGCTCTTGCAGGAGGTCCGGCACCTTTCCGAGATGGTGACGGCCTTTCTCAATTTCGCGCGCCCGCAGCCTCTCGACCTCGCGGACGTGTCGCTCCGTGAGTTAATCGCCGAGTGTGCGATTGAGTTGCGCCCGCTCTTTGACGAGCGGCGCGTCGAGCTAGTCATCGAAGGGGAGCTTGCGGACGCCTCCGCCGACGAGCGCATGCTGCGCCAGGCGCTGCTCAACCTGATGCGCAACTCCGCTGAGGCGATTGACGATGAGAGCGAAGCTCGGCGCGTCCGCGTGCGCGGCTCAAACCAGCGTGACGCTTCTGGAAAATTCTGGGCCACAATTGAGATTCAAGACACGGGTTCGGGGATTCGCCCCGAAGACCTGCAACGCATCTTCATCCCCTTCTTCACCACCAAAACAACAGGCCACGGCGTCGGCCTCGCCCTCGCTCACCGCGTCATCACGGACCACGGCGGCACGCTCGCGGCGAGCAACGCGCCCGAAGGCGGCGCGGCTTTCACCATCAAACTGCCGAAGTAAAGACCCGGAGGGGATGACTAATCTTCGACGCGCACCCTCCTGAGGCCGAAGGCTATCAGCCGGGCGGGAATGTTGCGCACGCCGGGAATCTTGAGCAGGAGGCGCATGACGAGCGGCAGCCTGAAGGTCTGGCCTGCGCGGAGCGCGGCGGCGATGACGCGCCGCTGGATGATGGTTTGGAATCGTTGGATGACTCGCGTCGGCCACTCGCGCCGGCGCTGCACTTCCGCCAGGTCCTTCTCTTCGACTTTACCCGCGAGCAGCGGCCCGGCGAGCACGTTGTGTGCGACGGTTGCGTCCTGAATCGCGTAGTTGATGCCGACGCCGCCGACCGGCGACATGACGTGTGCGGCGTCGCCTATGAGCAGCAGCCCCGGAATGTGCCAGCGCTTCAGGCGCGACGATTCGACCGAGAGGATGGCGGCCTGCTTCCAATCCGTCAGCAACTCGACGCGGTCCCCCAATTCCGGCACGGCCTCGGCCAGCGCTTTACGAAACGCTTCGAGCCCTCTGGCGCGCAACTCTTTGTAGCTGCCCTTGAAGATGACGTAGCCCATCTGCCACTCGTCCAGGCGGTCGAGCATGACGATTAGACGCCCGCGGCTGAAGCGCCCCATCGCGCCCTCCGCGTCAGTCTCCAGGCGCGGCAGGCGAAACCAGAGCACGTCCATCGGCGGCGAGGTCTTGATGGGTTCCATGCCCGTCAGGTGTCGCAGGCGCGAGCCGCGCCCGTCCGCGCCGACGGTCAACGGCGCGCGCACCTCGTGCCAGCCGTCAGCCTCTCGGTAACGCACCCCGCGCACCACGCCATCCTCTTCGATCAACTCTTCAACCCTGGCTCCCATCGTCAGTTGAAAGTGCGTGTAGCGCTTCGCCTCTTCGGTGATGAACTCCAGGAACTTCGATTGCGGGATCATGGCGATGAAAGGAAACTTGGTCCGCAGCCGGCCGAGGTCGGCGATGGTGACGGGGCCGTCAGGGGTCGTAAAGCTGAAGGTTCGGATTTTGGAGTGGCGAAGCTGTAGCACACCGTCGGCCAGTCCTATTTGATCCATAATCTCTAACACGGACGGGTGGAGCGTGTCGCCGCGAAAGTCGCGGTCGAAGTCGTCGTGCGCTTCGAGGAGCACGACCGGAATGTTCCGGCGCGCGAGCAACAAGGCCAGCACGGCTCCGCCGGGGCCGCCGCCGACGATGCAGCACCCCGTCTCCCGCGTCTCGACCACGGGCAAATTTTCTTCTTCTGTTTCCCGCTGCGCGGATTTCATAACCGGCCTCACCTTTCTGTGTGCGTTGGCACAGTTTTCAGGGTCAGGAAAACTATCTCCGGCGGGACGCGAAAGCGAACAGGGATGATGCTCGTCCCGATTCCGGTGGTGACGAAAAGGTGGTGATTGTCTTCGACGACGTGCCCGGCGGCGTAACGCTGGCCGAACTCCGAGGGCACGCGGGGCCGGCCGAGGAACGGCAGGTCAACCTGCCCGCCGTGCGTGTGCCCCGCGAGGGTGAGCACGACCCGCTGCGGGATTCTGGGGAAGAGGTCCGGGTTGTGCGTGAGCGCGATGACGGGGCTCTCATCCGTCACCCTGGCGAGCGTGCCGCGTATGTCCGTCTGGTTCGTCCAGGCGTCCGCCAGTCCGGCCAGCCAGATCGCCTCACCGTCGCGCTCGACGCGCGCCACCTCATCGTCCAGGACGCGTATGCCCACGCTTTCGAGTGCGCGCCGCACGCGCGGGCCATCGTACCACCAATCGTGATTGCCGAGCACTGCGAAGACGCCGTGGCGCGCGCGCAGGTCCTTGAGAATTTCGGCGAAGACCTCCGGCTCGACGAACTTCCCGCCCACCACTCCCTGGATCATGAAGTCGCCGAGGAGCACGACTAAGTCGGGTTGGCCCTCGTTGACCTGCGCGACGATGTAACTCAGCTTGGCCCGACCGATGTGCGGTGCGCCGACGTGCAGGTCCGAGAGGACGGCGATCTTCATGTTCTCGAAGTTCGCGGGCCAGTTCGGCAACTGGATTGTCTCTTCTCTTACGACCAGGCGGTTCGGCTCTATGAAGAGCGCCCACACGGCGAGGGAGACAAGCAGGAGCGCCAGCACGGCTGCCGTGATTTTAATGATGCGCTTCATCCGGTACGGTGTAGCTGTCATTGCCTTTTCTTCTTTGCGACTTTG
>DATFCB010000420.1:0-7296 GCA_035253525.1 Pyrinomonadaceae bacterium
CCTCGACTTCTCGGTCTAAATAGGACCGGAAAACGTAGTCCGTCTTCTGATTGGCGAGGTGGCACGCCTGGCAGTTTTCGAGACGGCCGCGCCCTTCGATTTTTGTGCCAGTGCCGTCCAGGACCATGTACTCCCAGTCGCCGCCCGCGGGGTTAAAGCCCTTCCGTTGCTTAATCATCACCGTCAATAACTCCGGCGACTGGCTGTCTATGGCCGGCAGTTTTTCCTTGACGATGACAGAACCCACGGGAAACTTCGGTCTTTTCTGACTGAGCATGGCCCGTCGCCCGGCGTCGTTGACGTAAACGGTGATGAACTTTTCCTGGTGCGGATTACTGTCACCGTAAATTTCCACGCCGCTGGGAGCCTTCTGGATAAAACAGAGCTTGGCGACCACAGGGGCCATCTGGACGGGCTCGGAATTGGCCTTCGTCCAATTCCTGTAGCCTTCGATTTCGCTGACCGGCGCGGCGGCCGCGAGTTCATTCCCGACGGAAGCGACAGTGCTCGCCGCCGGATTGCCGACGAGCAGGAACGCGGCACAGGCGAGCACCACAGCCGCGGCTCCATATTCGAGCTTCCGAAAAATTTTCATCCCCGCACCTCCTTACGCGTCGTTCAAATCCAGAATTCTTCCGGCGTAGGCCGTGACCTTGTTGGCCCGGACTGTAAAATCCACGCGGCCGAGGTAGATGCCGCTCTTGCCGACCTGGAAGATGATGGTGTTGTTGCCCGAAGGTTGTTTGACGGCGACGGGCTGGCGCATGAAGGTATGCGTGTGGCCGCTGGCGATGAAGTCTATGCCGTCCACCTGCGAAGCGACCTGCGAATCACCCACCTCGTCCCCTTTCGGGTTCGGGTAGTAGCCAAGATGCGAAGCGCCCACGACCATCGCACACCGCTCGCGCTCGCGCATGACGCGCACGGCCCCGTGAGCGACCTTCACGGGGTCGTAATACTTGACTCCCTTGAAACTGTCGGGCGGGTTCAAGCCTTCGAGCTTGACGCCGAGGCCGAAGACGCCGACACGCACGCCGCCGAGTTCCCGCACCACGTAGGGCTTGACGCGATTCTCAATCGCGGTCCCACGCACGTCGTAATTGGCCGAGACGAACTCGAACTTCGCGTGCTTCATGGCCTCGGCCAGCGCCTCCACCCCGTTATCGAAATCGTGGTTGCCGAGCGTGACCACGTCGTAGCCGATGGCCGTCATCGCCTTGTACTCAACCTCCCCGCGGTAAAGGTTGAAGTAGGGCGTGCCCTGGAACGCGTCGCCCGCGTCCAGGAGCAGCGTGTTCGGATTTTCGGCGCGGATGCGTTTGACGAGCGTGGCGCGGCGGGCCACGCCGCCCTTGCCCGCGTTGCGGTCGTTCGCGGGAAGCGGGTCAATCTGCGAGTGCTGGTCGTTCGTGTGCAGGATGGTGATTAGCGTCTCGCCTGCGGCGGGCCGAAGCAGCGGCGCGCTGAAGGCCGCAAGCGAGCTGGCCGCGTGGCCCAAAAATGGCCGGGCCGAAGCCGTGAGCGCGACGCCCGCGCTTCCGATGACAGACGCGCCCAGGAATTTTCGTCTGGTAATCATTGCGGCTCCTCATCCTCCGTCTTCGTGGTCGCGGCCTTCTCGGCACTGAAACGCCCGTCGAGCGCGGCCTTGACGGGCCGCCCGGCCGCCGTCTCCGCTTTGACGTAATCGAGCACGGCGTCGCGCATCGTCACACCGAGCGGGCGGACGTTCTTCGCCTCCTTCAAAATGCTGTAATCGCCGCCGCGGTTCACCAGGTAGTCTATCGTCACGATGGTGTACGTGGCCTTTGGGTCAACGTCTTTCCAAGCAACGGGGCCGCCGAGCCCCACGGCGACAAGCTCGCTCTCCTTCTTTTCGTTCGTGCGGTAGACGATGCGCGCGCCCGACTGCGCGTCATGGTGGGAGACGATGACCTTGAGAAAGCTCAGGAGTTGTTCGCCCGTGAGGTCAAGCGCGACGAGCGCGTTCTCGAAAGGCAACAGTTGGAAGATGTCGTTGGACGAAAGCGAGCCGGCGGCGATCTCGTTTTTGCGCAGGCCGCCGCTGTTGGTGATGGCGAGCAGGACGGGACGGCCCAGCTTGACCTCTGCGCGCGAGCGCAAAGCATCTGCGACGAAGTTGCCGAGCGAGCCTGCGCCCATCCCGCCTTTCTTCAGGTCGCCCGCGAGCTTCCCGATGGGCGCGTCCAACTCGCGCACCTTCGCGCTGTAGGGCGCAATGATCGCGGTGGTCGCAGGGTCCGCCGGGATGCTGTCATCAATCTCGCGCTCGCTGGCCTTGACGCGAATCTCCAGTGGCGCGGCGGAAGTTTGCGCGGGGGGCGTTTGCGGCGGCGTCGTCCCCGCTGGCTGCTGCGCCTGTGCCAGAAACGCGGAGAGGCAGACGAGGACCGCGCACGCGCCGAATCTATTCCGGTGTCTCAATGTCGTTCCTTTCACGAAGGCCGGCCGCTTCCTTCCGTCCATTGACCTACAGGGAGAGCTTGAATAGTATGTCGTACCAGGCGACACACGCAAACGAAAACGGGTCCGTCATTTATTCAGTTGTCTCATCGTTTGAATGAATATGGCGGAATCCCGAAACTAATAGATTTTCAACACTGGAGGCCGTCTTGTCCACTTCGACCGCGCAAGCTCTCTCTGAGTTCAACAACCCCAACCTGGAAACTCTCTTCTCGGCGGAACAGATTCAAGAGCGCATCGCGGAGATGGGCCGCGAGATCGCGCGCGACTACGAGGGCAAGAACCCGCTGCTCATCGGCGTGCTCAAGGGCGCGGTCATCTTCGTCAGCGATTTGCTGCGCGCCATTGACCTCAAACTCGGCATAGAATTCATGGCGATTTCGAGTTACGGGTCGAGCACGCGCACCTCGGGCGAGGTCCGCATCGTCAAAGACCTGGACGTGGCCGTCGAAGGGCGCGACATCCTGGTCGTCGAAGACATCGTTGACACGGGGCTGACGCTCTCTTACCTGCTCGCCAACCTCGCATCGCGCGGCGCGTCGAGCGTCAAGCTCGCGGCGCTGCTGGACAAGTTCGAGCGGCGCGAGCGCGAGGTCGAGATTAACTACCTCGGCTTCCAAATCCCGGACGCCTTCGTCGTCGGCTACGGCCTGGACTTCGCCGAACGCTACCGCAACCTACCTTACATCGCCGTTATCAAAGACCCGGAAATACAGTGATAAGTGATAAGTGATGAGTGATGAGTAAAAGCAATTGTCTTTAACTTATCACTTATCACTTATCACTTATCACTGCTTTTAGGAGGTTAGGATGAAAAGATTCGTGTTGGTTTGTGCCGTGGCGGTTATTTGTCTTGGCACAGTTTCCGTGAGGGCGCAGGAGCCGGATTTCTCGAAGGTCGAGATTAAGGCGACGAAGGTGGCGGGCAGCGTCTACATGCTCGAAGGCGCGGGCGGCAACATAGGCGTCTCGGTCGGGGCGGACGGCATTCTGATTGTGGACGACCAATTCGCGCCGCTCGCGGAGAAGATTCGCGCCGCGTTGAAGACACTGGGCGACGGGAAACTCAAATTCGTCCTCAATACGCACTGGCACGGCGACCACACGGGCGGCAACGCCAAGTTCAGCACGGAGGCTTCCATCATCGCGCACGACAACGTGCGCAAGCGGCTCGCCGCCGACCAGAAGATTTTCGGTAACAAGGTCGCGGCCGCGCCGAAGGAGGCGCTGCCCGTCATCACCTTCGACAACTCGCTCGCGGTCCACTTCAACGGCGAGGAGATTCGCGCCCTGCACCTCCCGAACGGTCACACGGACGGCGACAGCATCATCTTCTTCACGGGCTCGAAAGTCATTCACATGGGGGATGACTTCTTCGCCGGGAGGTTCCCGTTCGTTGACCTGGAGAACGGCGGCAACGTGGTGAGCCTGGCGAGGAACGTCGGAGAGATTGTCGGAGGGCTGAAACCGGACGTAAAGATTATTCCAGGGCACGGCCCGCTCTCGACCCCGGACGACCTCAGGCTCTACCACCGCATGCTTCTTGAGACGATTGACATCGTCCGCAAACAGGCGGCCGCCGGTAAGACGCTCGAACAGATCAAAGCCGCCGGCCTCCCCGAAACCTGGAAAGACTGGGGCACGGGTTTCATCAAGACTGACCAGTGGATTGAGTTGATTTATAGAAGCCTGCAAAAGAAGTGATAAGTGATAAGTGATGAGTGATGAGTAAAAGAAAGAAGTTCTTAACTTATCACTTATCACTCATCACTTATCACTTATCACTTATCACTGCTCTTAAAAAGCTTTCGCCCGCCGTCAGTTTCAATCCGAAATTATCGGCAATCGTCTGGCCTATGTCTGCGAGCGAGGAGCGTGTGCCGAGGTTGACGCCGGGGCGTGCGCTCTTGCCGTAGACGATGAGGGGCGAGTATTCGCGCGTATGGTCCGTGCCGGGGAAGGTCGGGTCGTTGCCGTGGTCCGCGGCGATGATGAAGAGGTCGCGCTCGTTCATCGCCGCCTCGATTTCGGGGAGGCGCGCGTCGAAATGCTCAAGCGCGCGGGCGTAGCCTTCCGTATCGCGCCGGTGGCCGTAGAGCATGTCAAAGTCCACCAGGTTCGAGAAGATGAGACCGCGCGACTCCTCTTTGAGAGCGCGGACGGTTTGATCTATTGACTGGTCGTTGTTCTTCGCCGTCAAATCAACAGTCACTCCCGCCGAGTCGTAAATTGAAGCCACTTTGCCGATGCAAACAACGTCCAGTCCCGCATCGCTCAAGGCGACTAAAAGGTTTTCGCGAGGCGGCGGCACCGCGTAGTCGTGGCGGTTCTCCGTGCGGTGGAACGCGCCCGGCTCCCCCGTGAAAGGGCGCGCGATGACGCGGCCCACTTCGTCCTCGCCCCGCAAGATACGGCGCGCCGTCTCGCACAACTCGTAGAGGCGCGGGACCGGAATCACTTCTTCGTGCGCGGCTATCTGGAAGACTGAGTCGGCTGAGGTGTAGACGATGGGTTTGCCCGTGCGGACGTGCTCCTCGCCGAGTTCCTTGATGATTTCTGTGCCAGAAGCGGGGACGTTGCCGAGGACGCCGGGGACGCGCGCCTCCGTGACAAAGCGGTCAATAATCGCTTGCGGGAACCCACGCGGGTAGGTCGGGAAAGCCCGCTCAAGGATGATGCCGGCCATCTCCCAGTGGCCCGTGGTCGTGTCCTTGCCGTTCGAGCGCAGGGCGCAGCGGCCGTATGAGCCGCGCGGGTTCTCCGACGGCGGGAGGTTCATCAGGGGGCGAATGTTGCCGAGGCCGTAGCCTTGCAAATTCGGCAGCCGCACCTCGCGCGAGGCCAGGATGTGGCCGATGGTATCCGACCCCGCGTCGCCCCACTCGGCCGCGTCCGGCATCTCGCCGATGCCCGCGCTGTCGAGCACGATTAAGATTATTCGTTCAAAAGCCATGTCATCATTCATCACTATTTTGCTCACCATTACGCCGTCCGCTGAAATAACGGTCCACTACAGCTATCAGATTTCTAAGGGCTTCGTCGGTCCGCGCTTGATTCGCCTCCGTCCGCGCTTGCGCCTCAGTCAGATTGATTTGTGAATCCACGAGTGCGTCAATCTTCGCGTTCACGTCCTTGAATCCTTCGAGCGTGACCGCAGCCAGGCGGTTTACGACATTCTCAAGCTGCGCGAATCTCTCGTCGTGCTTCTGAATGTTGGCGCTAAACTGAGCCTGCTGTTCAAGAATGAACCCTATGATCCTCTCGTACTCTTCGTTACTCATGTCCGAAACTCCTTTCAGTCTAGTTAAGTTTCGGGTGGGTTTGCTAATTATACAAAAAATTTCCGTCAACTCTTCGGCGCGTAGTAGCCCTCGCGGGCGCGGACCTGCGCGCCCTGCCCCGCGCCGCGAATCTCCACGCGGATTGTGCGGAAGCGGCCGTCGTGCGCCTTGTTCGTAGAGTAGTAGCCGAGGCTGTACTGTGTGCCAATTTCAGCGGCGACCTGAGAAAAGGCGGCGCGGGCGTCCCTGAGGCTCGCGGCCGTGAACGTCTTGCCGCCCGAGGAGCGCGCCAGGTCGCTCATCTCGCGCCGCGCCAGGTCGTAGAGGCTGCGGCTGATTTGCATCCGCTCGAACGGCCCCATCTGGCAGAAACCATTGAAGGAGCCCGCCTCGGCGCGGGGGACGAAGATGCGCCGGTAGCGCTCAAGCTGCGTGCGCGAGAGGCGCAGTGTGCCAAATTCCTGGCAGTCCCTGAGCAGGCGGTCTTCGACGAAATCTTCCGTGTTGACCTGTATGAAATAGCAGGCGACGTTCGTCAGTTGGAGGCGCGAGCGCGCTTCCGCGAAGTCGCTTGCGCTCGCGGAGTCAACGCCGTCGGTCAGCGCGACCACCGCGCGTCGGCCGCGCACTTCCTCGCGCGGCGACTCGCGGAAGACTTCCGCAGCGATGAGACGGAGCCCGTCATAGTAGGGCGTGCCGTTACTCACGCCGATATTTTCCAGCGCCTCTCGCAACGCATCGCGGTCGTCCGTCAAACCGGCCAGCACTTCCACGGTCGGCAACCCCTGCGGGCCGGTGTCGGAACTGTTGAAGGCTACGATTGAGACGCGGTCGCCGGGGCGCAGGCCGTCCAGGAAGGCGCGGGCCGCGCGGCGTATCAGCCCGAGGTCGGCGCGCGTCGAGCCCGAAGTGTCCAGCAGGAGCGCGATCTCGAAGGGCGCTTCGGTCGTGGCGAAGTTGCTGATCTGCTGCGGCCGCCCGTCTTCGTAGAGGACGAAATTCTCCGCGCGCAGATTCGAGAGCGGCCGTCCAGACTTGTCCGTCACGACCGCGGGCACGGAGACCAGTTGCGTCTCGACGCGCACGACATCGCCCTCGTCAACTTCTTCGCCGCCCGCGTGGGGCTGCGTGGAAGGTGGTGGGGTCTGCGCGGGCGTCGCGCCGGAGCCGACGCGGCGCGGACGTTGTTGTTTCTGCTCATCCTGCTGCGTCTGCTGCGCGCTCGTAATGACCAGCGCGCAGAGGAGCGTGAACGCCGCGGCGACGAGCGGGAGAACACGGCGCACGGCGTTGATTCTTTCAAGAGTTGCGGGATTTTTTGGCATGGCAGTAAACTCTTTCGGGAAAACGTTGGGGTAAATATAGCCGTAAACGCGCGGCTGCGGAAGAGCCGACAGCGTGGATTGGAAAGGAGCGGGACTGATGCCTGTAATCGGGAGGATGGACAAGCAGGTCTGGGAAACACTGATAGAGCCCATCGCCAGGCGACATGAGCGGGAGGCGCAGGAAAGGGAGAAGGAGAAGCAGGAAA
>DATFCB010000421.1:0-3152 GCA_035253525.1 Pyrinomonadaceae bacterium
GATTCTCGAACGCCGCGCGCGCAACGATGGAAGACCGCATACACGACGGGTCGCCGTAGTACTCCTTCGCGTGACGCTCACAAGCGCGCATCAATTCGCCGTAGAGCGCGGCGAACTCTTCAATCAACGCTTCGACAATCCGCTGCTTGTGCGCGACTTGATGAGGATTGCCTTTGATGATCGGCTTCAGGGCCGCGCGAATGTCGGCGGCGTGGCCCGCGCGCGGGGCGGCGAAATACTTTCGCGGGAAACACGAGAGGAGATTGAAGACATCCAGGCCGGAGACGGATTCGACCAGCGAGCGCGCGACACTCGCGCCGCCCTGATTCTTCAACGCGGCCATCCTGAGAATCAAATCCATGAAGCGCCGTGCCAGGTCCGCCTGCTCGGCCTGCACATGGACGGCCAACTCCGTTTTCAGGCCGACCGCGCACAGCAATTTCACCTGTAGATGCCGGTCGTACGCTTTGCACATCTCGCCACAAAAATCTATGCGCTTCGCCTTGAGCCGCTGGCGGTCGGGCTGAGGGATTGAGCGGACGAGTTTACGGTAGACGGGGGCCAGGCGGGACGCGCGCTCTATGTGCTCTCTGCCGAAAACGGAGTCTGGAAAGTCGAGCGCCCTGATGGGGGCCGTGCGCGGCTGCGCCGACTGTGTGGGCAGGTCCAGCATCGCACCGCTCAACTCCATGTTCGACGAGCTGAGCGCGCCGTGAATCATGCGCCAGCGGAACTGCTCCGCCGCTGTCCGCGCGTGGTCGTCTATGACGCGGAGCATGGTCGCGCGCAGGTCCGGGAGGTCTGCGCCGGTCGCCGCGTCGCGGTGAGTGACGAGCTGCCCCGTGGCCTGAGCCATCCTGACGAATTTTTCCAGCAGAGAGTTGTTTTGCGCGTGCGTGGTGAGCAGGTGGGCCGGGCGCAGTTGTGTGCCAGTACGAACTATGAGCGCGATGGGCTTTCTCTCGCCGGAGGGGAAAGTGACGTGCCTGCCCTGGTCAATGACCGCGACCGCGCGAGTCGAACCGAGGGTAAAGAGATTTTTATTTACTTCTCCGAAGACGGCTTCGCACAAACAGTCGTCCATGTGCACGCCGCCGTGAGAGTGTACGAAGTCTTTGGGATCGTTCCTGAAGAGGGGCGTGAACCCTATGCCCTTGATGTATAAATTCCCGTAGGGCAGAAAGCCCGCGCGCGCAGCTCCGAGGGCCGGGCGGACGCCGTCGCCGCCGTACTTGTCCGCATACAGGCGGACGCTCTTCAAGCCCTCCGTATCCTCGCCGGGCTTTAGGGCGCGGACACAGAAGGCGTCGAGCAATTGTTCGTGGAACTCAGGCGTCATAAGGTTCCAGGGCGGAACATCAAAGCCAAGCTCTCTAGCCAGCTCGAAGTTGCACCAGACGACGCGGCCCGGCGTTCTGAAGCAGACTACCTCCGCGAAAGAGTCCGGCCCGAGAACGTCGAGCGCTTGGGAAGCGCCGGCACGGCCATACGCGGCCCGCCCCTGCGGGCATTCCAATCCGCGTGCCTTCAGCGTCGTTTTCTTAACTGTCCTGCAAGCTGATCTCATCGAGCCGCGACCGCACCAGGGTGTGAATGCGTTGGGCGCAGTTGACGTAAGCGTCGAGCCCTTTGCCGATGGGGTCTTCAATGTCGCCGTCGGGGTCCAGGCGGTGCGTCTTCTCGGCGGCGGCCGGGAACTGACTGATGACGGCGGTGCGGTGGGCCTCGGTCATGCAGAAGATGCGCTCGACCTCGTGTGCCAATTCGACGGTCAGGCTGCGCGCGCTGTGAGGGAGCACGGGGATATTCATCATGCGCAGTGCCTGCTGCGCCTCGGGCATCAGCGGCGCTCCGACCCTGGCGGAAAGTCCGGCGCTCTGCGCCTGCACGTGCGCGCTCCCCAAATTCTCGAACGGTATCTTCAAACGCGCGGCAATCTCGGCGTTGCCTATGTTGGCGGCGATGGGCGAGCGGCAGGTGTTGCCGCTACAGACGAACAAAAATATCTGCCGCAGCCCGTCGAATTGTTCCACAGTCTCCGCACGCGCGGCGGGCATCTGCCCGGCCAGCATCTCTTGCAGTCCCGGCTGTGCCACGGGCTTCTGTTTCCCGAAGCCGCCAGCGAAATCCAGCAACATACGATAGACGTTGACGAGCGAGCTTTTGAGCGTGGCCCAGGAACGCCCGACGTGATGCAGCGGCGAGAGGAAGAGGAGCGCGACGACGATGAGGCCGGCGCTGCCGAGTTGAGCGTTGCTCGGCGGCGCTTGATTCAGAAACAGCGTAAGCACGAAGGAGGCGAAGACGCCCGCGAGCAAACTGGCACAGCGATTCAGAGGAACACAGAAAGTGTTCTCGCGGTTGTCCAGGTAAATGAGAGTGCCGAAACAGTAGAGGCAGGCGTAGAGCGCGCCGATGATGAGAGCGGGGATCGTAATGTCGCTGGCGAAGAAATTCGTAAAGCCGTCGCGCAGTCCCATCATGATTTCGCCTTTGCCGACGAGCGCGAAGATGGCAGGGATGAGCACCAGGAGCGGCATCGCGACCATCACTTCTTCGACGAAGTAGCGGCGGGTCACGTTTAGGTCAGTTGTCTTCGCCAGTCGGTTGATGCAAGGGAGGCGAAGCAGGTAGCCCGACAGGTAAGCCGTGATGGTCAGCGCCGCGACGGCGTTCAGCCGGTAGTTGTTGACATCCATCAGGGCGACGAACAAGGCGGCCACGCTCAGCCCCAAAGCGGTCCAGGAGAACCAGCGGACAGGGCGCTTGAAGAGGAGGTCTACGACGGGCGCGATGCTCAACACGCCCGCGCGCATCAGCACCAGCGCGAAGAGGATGGAGACTCCTGTGAAGGTGAAGGCGAGCGTCGTCGTCCCGATGATGATCGCCGTGCCGAGGCCGGAGAGAAAGACCAGCCGGTCTGGGAACGGCACGCGCACGCCGAAAAATTCACGACGGCCCGCGTACTTCCACCAGCCCAGGACCGAGATGATGACGGGCAAGGTTATCGCCGTCGAGATGACGACCGCGGGCAGCAAACGGAAGCCCGAGACGCCTCCGCCGATCCCAGGCCAGAGCCCCGTGGTGGTGACTTTGATGAGGGCGCTGTAAGGGGCGTAGGAGATGAAGTAGCCGAGGGCCAGCCCCCAGAT
>DATFCB010000422.1:0-3471 GCA_035253525.1 Pyrinomonadaceae bacterium
GAAGGCGGTGGACAAGTTCGAGTGGCGGCGCGGTTATAAATTCTCGACCTACGCGACGTGGTGGATTCGCCAGGCGATTACGCGGGCGATTGCCGACCAGGCGAGGACGATTCGCATCCCCGTCCACATGATCGAGACGATCAACAAGCTCATCAGGACTTCGCGGTCACTGGTGCAGGAGTTAGGGCGCGAGCCGACGAGCGAAGAGATCGCGCGCAAGATGGACATCCCAGTCTCGAAGGTCCGCAAGGTCTTGAAGATCGCGCAGGAGCCTATCTCTTTGGAGACGCCTATTGGTGAAGAGGAAGACTCGCACCTCGGCGACTTCATCGAGGACAAGTCCATCCTGAACCCCGCGGACGCGGTCGTCGCCTCGAATTTAAGGGAGATAACGGACGAGGTACTGGCGACGTTGACGCCGCGCGAGGAGAAGGTCATCAAGATGCGCTTCGGCCTCGGCACCTCTGGCTCCGAGCACACGCTCGAAGAGGTCGGCCAGCACTTCGCCGTCACGCGCGAGCGCATACGCCAGATTGAAGCCAAGGCCCTTCGCAAACTCCGCCACCCCTCACGCTCGCGCAAGCTGAAGGCGTTTTTAGAGAGTACGCAGCGTTAAAGTGGGAAGTTAATGGCAGCGCCCGAGGCGACTAATGAGAGGTGCCGGGCATCTAAACCCCGCTTCCGTTTTATGAAAATTACTGAGATTTATAAACAAAAACTGGCCGCCGAAGAGGGGTGGACTTTAAAGCGCGGCGCGCGGCTGCGCATCGCCCTGTGCTACCCGAACGTCTACGAGATAGGGATGGCGAACCTGGGTTTCCAGGCGATGTACGAGCTGTTCAACCGCATCCCCGAAGTTTCGTGCGAGCGAGTTTTTCTGCCCGACGAGCGCGAACGGCGCGAGTATGAGAAGTCGCGCCAGCCGCTGCTCTCCCTCGAATCGCAGACGCCCGTGCGCGACTTCGACGTGGTGGCGTTCTCTATTTCGTTCGAGACGGATTACCTGAACATGGCGAGTATGCTGCGCCTGTCAGGCGTGCCAATCTGGTCTAAGGACAGGACGCGACACGACCCGCTTGTCGTGATGGGCGGCGCGGCCTCGTTTCTCAACCCCGAGCCGATTGCGGATTTCACGGACGTGATAGGCGTCGGCGAAGGCGAGATTCTGGGCCACCAACTCGTTGACGCCATCTTCGAGCACGAAACCAAAGACGACATCCTGCTGGCATTGGCGCGCATCGGGCGCGGCTTTTACGTCCCGTCGCTGTACGAGGTGACTTACCATCCGGACGGGACCGTCGAAGATTACAGGCCGCTCGAAGCTGGCGTGCCGCTGCGCGTCGGCCGCGCCGTCTCCGCGGAGAACCCCAAGGAGGGGAGCCTCCGCCGCGCGATGCGCCGGGGCGAATTGGCAATCGCGGAGCAGTTGCGTGGGCTTGAAGTGTTCGCCCCTTCGACCGTCATCTACGCGCCCGCGGCCGAGATGGGCGAGCGCTTCCTGATAGAAATCTCGCGCGGCTGCTCGCAAGGGTGCCGCTTCTGCTGGGCAGGCTTCAACTACTGGCCGCCGCGCGTCGTGCCTGCGCGCGACATCCTTGCAAAGGCGCGCGAGTGGCGGGAGAAGACAGATAAGATTGGTTTAGTTTCGACGGCCGTCTGTGACCACCCAGAGATCAGCGAAATCTTACAGGGCCTGCGCGCGATGGACTACAGGATTTCCGTCTCGTCGCTCAGGCTCGATCAAATCTCGGACGAGTTGTTGGACGCGCTCGTCGAGTCGCGCGACCAGCAGATAGCGGTCGCGCCCGAGACGGGATCGGACCGCCTGCGCAAAGTCATCAACAAGAACCTGACGAACGACGAGATCGTGGACATCTGCGGCGCGGTCTTCGACCGTGGGATGCTGACGGTCAAGCTCTACCTGATGGTCGGGCTGCCGACGGAGACGGACGAGGATTTGGAAGAGATGCTCGTGCTGGTCGAGCGCATCAAGGACCGCATGCTCGAAGCGGGCAAGCGGTTCGGGCGTGCAGGGAAAATCATTCCCTCGCTCAACGGTTTTGTACCAAAGCCGAACACGCCCTTGCAGTGGGACGCCATCTGCGGCGAGAAGGAGTTGAAGCGGCGGCTGAAGTGGGTCGCCAGGAATTTGGCACGGATTCCGAATGTCGAGGTGCGTACGATGTCGGCGCGCATAGCGCACGAGCAGGCGCTCTTCTCTTCGGGCGACCGCAAGGTCGGGCGCGTCATCGAGGCGGCCGCGCGGCTCAAGGGTGACCTACAGGCGGCGCTGCGCGAGACGGGAGTTGACCCGGCCTTCCACACGAGCCGCGACCGCAGTTACGACGAGCGTCTTCCCTGGGAGATTGTTGACGCGGGGCTCGGGCGCGAGTTCATGCAGCAGGAGCACGAGCGCGCACACGTCGCGCGCTCGACGGCCCCTTGCCCTTCGGTCAACCAGTGCACGCGCTGCGGCGTCTGCCCGACGACGTGGCTCGCCTCTGCTCCCGCCGGTCTCGTGCAGTTGCAGAGCGCCACGGTCCAGCGCGTGCTCGCCGCCGGCTGAACGTTTAAGCAAGCAACGAAAGCCCTCCATCGAAGAGTTGTCCTTCGGCGGAGGGCTTTACTTTATGGTCAGGAGGTCGGCGCTCTTGGCTGTGTGCTCGAAGTTATAGTTGTAGGTGAAGCCGGGCAGCAGGTTGACTGGGCGCGTGAACTGCACCGTCACCGTCATCCGCCCCTCCTGGATGGCGGGGACGATCTTCGCATCCTCCGGGACGCTGTTTTCGGCGGCGCTCGCCTCAAGCTGACTCCTCACCCACTCGGTCCCTTTGCCTGCCGCAGCAGCCTCCGTGACGACATCCTGCATGCGCGTCTTGTAGCGCGAAGCCTGGTAGGCCACGGGGATGTACTGGAAAGCCATGTAGCCTACGGCGGCGATGACGACCAGGACGATGATGAATTTCAGACGCGCAGCCCCTCGCTCGCCGTGTCTGGCCGCAAGGGGCCGGCCGAACGATCTCTTCGTCAATTCTTCATCCTCACTCTCTGTTCTATGAAACGCCCTTGAGGCCCGCGCGGAGCGAGGCGCGCAAGACCCTTTGTGTGATTTCGCCGCCGTCAACCACGCGCGCGCGCCCGACGCGTTCGAGCAGCACCCACTTGACGCGGCCGGCGACCGCCTTCTTGTCGTGCGTGATGCGGCCCATTATTTCCGCTTCGTCCAAATCGTCCGCGCGCGGGAGTCGCCCGCAGAGGCGGACGGCCGTGCGCAGTAATTCTAACCCCGAAGCGTCGAGCAAGCCTAGCCTTTTGGAAATTTCTCCCGCGACCAGCATCCCGTGCCCGACCGCCTCGCCGTGGCGGAAGCGGCGGTAGCCCGTTGCCGCTTCGAGCGCGTGCGCGGTCGTGTGGCCGAAGTTGAGGATGCGGCGCGAACGATTGTCCGTGCGCGAGACATCCTCGCGCTCG
>DATFCB010000423.1:0-3913 GCA_035253525.1 Pyrinomonadaceae bacterium
GACAACGCGAACAACGAGGTCGGCTTCCGCATCGAGCGCTGCCAGGGGATGAACTGCACCAACTTCCTGCAAATCGGGACGCGCACGACCAACTCCACCAGCTTCCTTAACACCGGCCTGACCCCGAACAGCTTGTACCGCTTCCGCGTGCGGGCCTATAACAGTGTGGGCAATTCCGCCTACTCGAACGTCTTCAATCTTGACACGACGATCAAGCCTGCGGCCCCGACTAACTTGACGGCGGCCTCGTACTACACGGGGCTGGCGGTGACCATCTACTGGACGGACAACGCGAACAACGAGGTCGGCTTCCGCATCGAGCGCTGCCAGGGCGCGAACTGCACCAACTTCCTGGAGGTCGGGACGCGGGGAGCTAACTCCACGAGCTTCCTCAACACCGGCCTCGCGCGAAACACCCTGTACCGTTACCGCGTGCGCTCTTACAACAAGGCCGGGAACTCCGGCTACTCAAACATCGCCAGCGTGACGACGAAGTAACGCCGGCCTTTAACCAGCAAGCAGGACGAAGAAAAAGCAGGCTCACGCAAAGGCGCAAAGGCGCGAAGAAGCCCGCCAAGATAAGGCGGCAATCAACACCTTAGCGCCTTTGCGCCTCCAGCGTGAGATTTCTTCCCGACGAAGACGAATCAGGATTTCAAACTGAACCACTACCCGATATTGACACCCCTCCGAAGTCTTGCTTATAGTTGCCTCAGCTTGAAAGTCATGAACGCCGTGCAGAAGATAGAGCATCATTGTTTCGCTTGCACCTGTTGTCGCTCCATTACGGAGGAGCGGTCAGGTGACGCTTTTGCACGCGCGGGGATTTGAGAACCGGGGGTTAGACGCCGCGACGACAGCGAGGACGGAAACCGAGGCCGCGAATTTCCTGATAGGAAGTCGCGGCCAATGCTTTTTTTGAGCCCAGAGTTGATTATGGCCCAGAGGATTGCAGAGCGTCCCGCGCGCTCCGAACGCGTGGACGAAGTCTCACACGGCATCGGCGGGACTCCGCTCGTCCGCCTGCGGCGCGTGACGCGCGCCCTTGTGCCCGAGGGGGTTTCCGTCTTCGCCAAGGCCGAGCACCTGAACCCCGGCGGCTCCGTCAAAGATCGCGCGGCGCTGGCGATGATTCTTGCGGGCGAAGAGAGCGGGCAACTGCTTCCGGGGAAAATCCTCCTCGATGCGACGAGCGGCAATACGGGCATAGCCTACGCGATGATCGGCGCGGCGCGCGGCTACAAAGTCGCGCTCTGCCTGCCGCAAAACGCCAGCCGCGAGCGCAAGCGCATCCTGCGCATTTACGGGGCCGAGCTCATCGAGACGGACCCGCTCGGGGGCACGGACGCCGCGCAAATAAAAGCCAGGGAGCTGGCGGCGGCCGAGCCGGATAAGTATTTTTACCCCGACCAGTACAACAACGAGGCCAACTGGCGCGCGCACTACGAAGGGACCGCGCCGGAAATCTGGGAGCAGACCGAAGGAAGACTCACGCACTTCATCGCGGGTTTGGGCACGACCGGAACGTTCACGGGGACGGGCCGCCGCCTCAAAGAGTACGCCCCTTCTATTCGCCTCGTCTCCGTGCAGCCCGATTCGCCCTTGCACGGGCTCGAAGGCATGAAGCACATGGGCACCGCGATTGTGCCAGGAATCTACGACCCTTCGCTCGCCGACGAAGCGGTCGAAGTGGCGACCGAAGACGCGCAAGCGATGACGCGGCGACTCGCGCGTGAGGAGGGCCTGTTCGTCGGCGTCTCTTCGGGCGCGAACGTCCACGCCGCGCTCCGCCTCGCGCGAGAACTCCCGCCGGGCTCCGTCGTCGTCACAGTCCTCTGCGACGGCGGCAGCAAATACTTGAGCGAACATTTTTGGGAAGAAGAGGAGCGATGATTAAAGTAGGAACGCTGCTTCTCGAAGACATCAAGCGCCACGCCGAGCGCGAGTACCCGCGCGAGTGTTGCGGGCTGCTCATCGGGCGCATCGAAGACGACGGGCGCATGCGCGCCGTCTTCGATACGTACCCGGTCGCGAACGCCTGGGAGGAGAGCGACACGATGCATCGCCATATGCTTATACGGCCGCTGGATTACATGCGCGCCGAGCGTCATTTCGCGAAACGGGGCTTAGGCGTCGTCGGCAACTATCACTCGCACCCGGACCACCCGGCCGTGCCTTCCGAGTTCGACCTGAAGAACCTAGCGCCCTGGCCGACCATGTCCTACGTCGTCGTCTCCGTGGTCCGTGGCCGCGCGGCCGCCCTGCGCTCGTGGGAGTTGGAAATGGACCGCTCCCGCTTTAACGAAGAGGAAATCCTGAAAGGAAGCTAATCATGGCAGTCACCATCATCATCCCGACGGCCTTGCGCCAGTTCGCGGGCGGGAAATCCGAAATCGAAGTCGAAGCGAAGACGGCGGGCGAGGCGCTTGAGCGCCTGACCAGTGAACACTCGGAACTGCGCCGCCACCTCTACAATGACGAGAAGCGCCTGCGCAACTTCGTCAACGTCTACGTCAACGACGAAGACATACGCCACGCGGACGGCCCCGAAACACAACTGAAAGACGGCGACTCCGTGATGATCGTGCCCTCGATTGCGGGCGGCGCGACAATCGAAGACGAAGTGAAAGCTATTGAGCTGCCTTCCCTTTCCAACGACGAAATCGCGCGCTACAGCCGCCACCTCATCATGCCCGAGGTCGGGATGGAGGGGCAGCGGCGGCTCAAGGCGGCGAGCGTCTTGATGATTGGCACAGGCGGCCTGGGCGCTCCGACGGGGATGTACCTGGCCGCCGCGGGCGTCGGCCGCCTCGGCATACTGGACTTCGACGTGGTGGACGAGTCGAACCTACAGCGCCAGATCATACACGGCACGAAGGACGTGGGGCGGCCCAAGATCGAATCCGCGCGCGACCGCCTGCACGACATCAACCCGCACGTTCAACTGGACACTTACGAAGAGCGCCTGACGAGCGAGAACGCGTTGCGGCTCTTCAAAGAGTACGACATCGTGGTGGACGGGACGGACAATTTTCCGACGCGTTATCTCGTCAACGACGCGTGTGTGCTGACGGGCAGGCCCAACGTCTACGGCTCCATCTTCCGCTTTGAGGGGCAGGCCAGCGTCTTCTGGGCCGAGCGTGGGGCGTGTTACCGCTGCCTGTACCCGGAGCCGCCGCCGCCCGGCCTCGTGCCCAGTTGCGCGGAGGGCGGCGTGTTGGGCGTGCTGCCCGGCATCGTCGGCGCGATTCAGGCGAACGAGACCATCAAGCTCATCCTCGGCGCGGAAGGCGCGCTCATCAACCGCCTGCTCCTTTTCGACGCGTGGCGCATGCGCTTCCGCGAGTTGAAGCTGAGGAAAGACCCGTTGTGCCCCGTCTGCGGCGAGAACGCGACGATCAGGGAGTTGATTGACTACGAAGAGTTCTGCGGACTTCGCCCGCCCGCGCCGGAGGAAATAAAAGAGGAGAGGAAGATGGAGGAGATTACGGCGGCCTGGCTCAAAGAGCGCCTTGACCGCGGCGACGACCTCCAGGTGATAGACGTGCGCGAGCCGCACGAGTATGAGATCGCGCGCCTTCCTGGCACAAAACTAATCCCGCTCGGCCAGGTCACGAGCCGCATGAACGAGATTGACCCGACGCGCGAGACAATCGTCCACTGCAAGGGCGGCGTCCGCAGCGCCAAAGCCATCGCGGCGCTCGTCGAGGCGGGTTTTACAGGAAAGCTCGTCAACCTCAAAGGCGGCATCACCGCATGGTCTGATGAAGTTGACCCGAGCGTGCCGAAGTATTAGAGCGAGCTGACAGAAAACGTCTCACGCTGGAGACGCAAAGGCGCAAAGGAAACGGAGCTTTTTTCTTTGCGCCTTTGCGTCTCCAGCGTGAGATTCCCTACGGGGTCTGACCTTCGG
>DATFCB010000424.1:0-2320 GCA_035253525.1 Pyrinomonadaceae bacterium
CTCTCCGTCAAATCACCCAGCACGCCGAGGACGTTCATCAACGCGGCCAGCGGAAGCGCCCACTTCAGCGGCAGCTCACGGAAGAACCAGTAGTGTGCCAAAACCGCCATCAAGAGACTGGCAATCATCCCGCCGATTGCGCCCTCCCAGGTCTTCCCCGGACTAATGGCGGGCGCGAGCTTGTGCCGGCCGAGCGCGCGGCCCGTGTAATAAGCCCCCGTGTCCGAGCCCATGATGACCAGGAAGAAAAAGGAGAGCAGATGAGCAGCGCGCACCTCGTCGAAGCCCATCCGCACGGCGACCAGATGGCCGCCGAGGAAGGCCACGTACATCACGCCCAAAAGGGTCGCGCCCACCGACGCGATCATGTTGTCAAAGGGCGCGCCGCGCAGCATCGCCGCCGCCAGCGCCGCAACCACGAGCGCGGGCAGGACGAGCAGGAGCAGCACGGGCACTTCCTGCGGCCTGTCGAAATAGAAGACCGTAAAGAGCGCCGCCGCGCCCGCGAAACCCACGACCACGTCCGGCTTGAGGCCGCGCTTTCTCGCCAGCAGCCAGAACTCGTAAAGCCCCAGCGCCATCGCGGAGAGCGCCAGCGCCACGAAGAGCGGCGCGAGCCAGGAGACCAAAATTGAAGCGATCAGGACCGGAAGGACGATGAGCGCGGTGATGATTCGAGACATTTATTAAAGTGATAAGTGATAAGTGATGAGTGATAAGTAAAAGCGATGGTCTTGAACCTATCATTCATCACTTATCACTTATCACTCCTATTTCGCTTTGGCTACCAGTTGAAGGCCGCCGAAGCGGCGGTCGCGGCGCTGGAAGTCGAGCACGGCTTCGAGCAGGTGCGTGCGGCGGAAGTCGGGCCACAGCGTTTCGGTGACATAAATCTCGCTGTAGGCGGCCTGCCAGAGCAGGAAGTTCGAGATGCGCATCTCGCCGCTCGTGCGCACCAGCAGATCAAGCTCCGGCAAGCCGCGCGTGTAAAGCTCGCGCGTGATGCGCTCCTCCGTCAACTCGTCCGCGCCCTTGCCCTCGGCGAGAAGTTGTGTGAAAGCCTCTCGCGCCGCGTCAACGATCTCGGCGCGTCCGCCGTAGTTCAGGGCGACGCTCAGAACCATGCCCGTGTTGCTGGCCGTACGCTCGGTCGCCCGGTTGATTTCGCGCCGGACGTTTTCGGCGAGTGAATCTGTCCGCCCGATGGCCTGAAAGCGTATGTTCTGCCGGTCAATCGCGTCTATCTCAAGTCGAATGTAGCGGCGCAGCATGCGCATCAGGGCGTCAACTTCGAGGCGCGGGCGCTTCCAGTTCTCGGTCGAGAAGGCGTAGAGCGTGAGCGCCTGTAAACCGAGACGCGCGCCCGTGTCCACTGCTGCACGCACGGCCTCGACGCCGGCTCGGTGGCCCGCGATGCGCGGCTGCCCGCGGCGCGCGGCCCAGCGCCCGTTGCCGTCCATGATGATCGCCACGTGGCGCGGCAGACGTTCCCACGCGATGCTCGCCAGAAGCGCTTCGTCGCGCGTCCCCTGCTCCACAACTGTAGCGAAATCCGCGAGCATCCAAACTCTTTCACTTGTCCGATTCGTTGAAGCGCCGAACTTGAGCGCTGCTGCATCTTAATGAAAGCGGTGATAAGTGACAAGTGATAAGCGATAAGTAAAAACCCTCTTGCTTTTACTTATCACTCATCCCTCATCACTTATCACCGTTTTAGTAATGCACTTTCAAGAGCGTCAGCCCGTGCGGGGGCGCGGTCGCACCGGCGAGCGAGCGGTCGCCGGTATTGATGGCTCGCCGGATGGTCTCCTCGTCGGCCTCGCCGCGACCGGCCGCGAGAAGTGTGCCAACAATGGAGCGCACCATGTAGCGCAGAAAGCCGTCTGCGCTCGCCTTAATCTCAATCAAGCGGCCGCGCCCGTCAACGTGTTCCGTCACCTCAAGCTCCGTGACGGTTCGGACGCGCGTGCGTGCTTCGGACTGCGCGGAGGAGAAGGCTGTCCAATCGTGCTCGCCTGGGAAGAGGCGCGCGGCCCGGCGCATTAGCTCCGTGTCGAGTCGGCGCGCTTCGTGCAGCGCGTAGCGATTCAGGAGAGGCGACATGACGGGCGCATTGAAGATTCTGTAGACGTAAGTTTTCCCGCGCGCGGAGTAGCGCGCGTGGAAATCGTCCGCGACGACGCACGCCTCCATGACGCGCACGTCGCGCGCCAGGTTGCCGTTGAGCGCCGCGCGCAAACGCTCAGGCTCTATCTCGCGGTTGAGCCTGACACTCGCCACCTGCCCCTCCGCGTGAACGCCCGCGTCCGTCCGCCCCGCC
>DATFCB010000425.1:0-12871 GCA_035253525.1 Pyrinomonadaceae bacterium
CTTGTAGAAGCACCTGACCGTGCCGGTCGCCCCCGTCACAAGAATGGTATTCGCCATGAGTCGTCTCTTCTCTCTTCACTATGACGATTGACCTGACGGCGCGTCGGCAGCCGTCGTGGTCGTCGCGTCTGTGGTATCGGCCGTCTCGTAGCCCCAGAGCTTTTTAAGACCGTCCATGTCGCCGGCGAACTTGTCGCGGTCGCAGTTGCCTATCCCTGGGACAGAGTGCGGCTGGGGGCCGTCCTGACCGTCCGTGTACTGCCACATGGTCCATTCTTTCCAGGCGGGCGGCAGGTGCGGCGTCGGCCCGTACTCCGCCAGCCAGAACCAGCAGTAGCCGAGCGCCGTCTCGCCCGGACGGGCGTGCAGCAGTTGCGTGATGTAAGAGCCGCCGTAGACGCCGGGCCAGCGCCCCGTCTCCGCCTCGACGTACTTCACCCAGTCTTCGGCCTGGGCCAGCGTCATGCCCGGCCCGCTCGGGTTAATTTCGAGGTCGAGCACGAGGAGGTCGTTCGGCCCCGGCTCGACGACGGAGAGGAAAAATTTGGCCTGCGCCGCGCCGTCCTCGTTGCCGACGCCGAAATGGTAAGCGCCCCACATGAGCCCTGCGGCGGTGGCCGCGGCCTTGCGCTCGTGGTATTTCGAATCAATCATCGAAGTCCCCTGCGTGGCCTTGTGTATGACTCCGACGATGCCGCCCTCCTTGACGGTTTCGAAGCTTGAGACGGTGTTGAAATGTGACAAGTCTACGACGACGTTAATGGGTGTCATGTACGTTTGCGCCTCCGGGTGGGTTTGAAAAATGCGGTTGACCGAGGTTGATTCTATCACGGACTGTTGACGCGCCCCGCAACTATCTCGAAAGTTTTCAGTGACCTCTGCCTTTCATATCTGATATGCTCCAACGCTCTCACTTTTGGATTCGCTCAAAATCGGCACCTGCGGAGTGTATAGTCCTCAAGAGAAGTTTTAGCGGAGGTGTGGTATGCGTCATAAAACCCCTGAATTTTCGCGCAGGAGACGAGTTTTTTGTCTGCTGACGCTTTGCGCCGTCGCGCTCCTGTGCCTCTCCCAGGCCGCGCTGGCACAGTCCGGCCGCCGCCAGAACAAGCCACTTTCGCCGCCCACCCCCGTCGTCACAAAGGACGAGGGCGAAGCCAGAACGGAGGCCAAGCCGCTTGCGGACAAGCCCGCCGCTCTGGCGACCGTCATCGTCGGCGGCGACAAGTTCGACACCAGCATGGGCATGTCGGGCTACCTTGCCGAGGCGATGGAGGCCTGCATCCTTGAGCTTAACAAGTCGCGCGCTCTGGATGCCCGTGGGGGAGGCGACATGACGCGGAAAGAGGCCATAGACCGCGCGAAGAAGGAGACGGAGGCGCACGTCCTCTGGTTGGGCTTGAGAGTGGATGGCAACCGTCAGGACGACATCGCGGTCAGCTACACCCTCTTCGCGCCGCAGACGGGGAAAGTCCTGACGTTCGGCAACGTTTACCTGGCGAGCAGGCGCGTGGGCCGTGGCCCCGTCGGCGTCGGCATACCCTCCACCAGCGGCCGCATGCCACTGCAATACCTGATGAGGGAGGCCGGGCGCGAGGTGGCCGAGCGCGCCATGTCTAAACTTCAGACCGCGACGCGCGACTAAAAGACGCCTTTGAAACTTCAGGCCGCACATTGACTCAACCCTTTGCGCCTCCAGCGTGAGTGGTTTTGGTTTCCTCACGCCAGGGCGCGAAGCCGCTCAGGGAGAAGGAGACTGACGAATGGATGCTCTGACCGGAGAGCACAAGGGGACTTCGGCGACCGGCAGGCTGATTTCTCTCGATGTCTTTCGCGGCATCACCATCGCCGGCATGATTCTGGTCAACAACCCAGGCAGTTGGGAACACATCTACAGCCCGCTCGAACACGCCGCCTGGCACGGCCTGACGCCGACCGATTTGGTCTTCCCCTTCTTCCTCTTCATCGTCGGCGTCTCGATTACGCTCGCGCTCGCGCGCCGCGCCGAGAGCGCGGAGAGCAGGCGCGACGTTTACCTGAAGATCGTCCGCCGCACGCTCATCATCTTCGCGCTCGGCCTCATCCTCGGCGGGTTCCCTTACTACGACTTCCAGACCATACGGATTCCCGGCGTGCTACAGCGCATCGCCGTCTGTTACTTCATCACCTCCGTCATCTTTCTCAACACACGCTGGCAAACGCAGGCCATCATCGCCGCCGCGCTCCTCGTCTTCTACTGCGTCATCATGATGTTCGTCCCCGTGCCGGGGTTCGGAGCGGGCAACCTTGAGATGGAGGGAAACCTCGCGGCCTACGTTGACCGCCGGCTTCTGGGCGGGCACACGTGGAAGCCTTTGTACGACCCGGAAGGCCTCCTGAGTACGATCCCCGCAATCGCGACGACGCTTTGCGGCGTGCTCACGGGCCACCTCTTGCGCTCGAAACGGACGGCGCTCGAAAAGGTCTCGGCCATGTTCGTCGCAGGGATGGCGGCGCTCGTCGTCGGGTGGATATGGGGCTTCTGGTTTCCCGTCAACAAGGCGCTCTGGACGAGTTCATACGTGCTCGTGACGGCCGGGATGGCGTTACAGCTTCTGGCCTTCTGTTACTGGCTGATTGACATCAAGGGCCATAGCGCCTGGGCCAAACCCTTTCTCATCTTCGGCACGAACGCGCTGGCGCTCTACTTCCTGGCCGAGCTTTTCTCGAACATCATTTCGATTGTGACTTTCCCGCGCGCAGACGGCGGGCGCGTGGACTTGAAGAGTTTAATTTACGACAACGCCTACGCCTCCTGGGCGCAACCTTTGAACGCCTCGCTGTTCTTCGCCATCTCAATCGTGCTCATGTGGCTCGGCGTGATGACGATCCTCTACCGCAAGCGGATTTTTATTAAAGTCTGAGGAATAGTGACACGCACAAGCAACGCCTTGACTCAATCCCTTTGCGCCTTTGCGTCTTGGCGTGAGTGGTTCTGATTTTCTCTCGCAAAGTCGCAAAGACGCAAAGGAATGCTTCAAGATTTGAGACTCGCTCCCTCGCCCTGATAACTGATGAGACGGATTGACCTGAACAGAGACAACGTCGCGCGGGCCAGCACGATTCGCGACATCAACCGGCAAATCGTCCTTAACTACGTGCGCGAGCGGGGGCCGATTTCGCGCGCCGAGATCGCCTCGGAGACGGAGCTGCAACGCTCTACCATTTCACTCATCATTGACGAGTTGAAGATCGGCGGCCTGCTCGAAGAGGTGTACGGCGAGTCCACGGGCGGACGGCCGCCGGGGCTGCTTTCGCTGCGGACCGCGGACGCGGTGGCAATCGGCGTTGACCTCGGGACGAGCCGCACGATTGTCGCGACGAGCGACCTGGCGGGCCGCGTGCTGGAGCGGGAAGAGTTTGAAACGGACCCCGGCGCGGACGAGACCATCGCGCAAATCATCAAGTGCGCGCGCAAGTTCATCAGAAAAAATAAGGGGACGATAGAGGGCATCGGCATCAGCCTGCCCGGCATGGTCGAGCCGGAAACTGGCACAGCGCTTTTCGTCCCGCACTTCAAGTGGAGCAACGTGGAAATCTCGCAGGAGTTGAGGGCCGCGACGGGTCTGCCCGTGAGCGCGGACAACGACGCCAACGCGGCCGCGCTGGCCGAACTCTGGTTCGGGCGCGCTGAGGTGCGCGACGTGCGCGATTTCATCGTCGTGCTGATTCACGAAGGGGTCGGCACAGGCATTGTCTTCGACGGGCAGATTTACAGGGGCAACAGCGGGGCCGCGGGCGAGTTCGGCCACATGATTATCGGCCGTGACGCGCCGGTCGCCTGCGCCGCCGGGAGCCACGGCTGTTGGGAAGCCTTCACGTCCGAGCGTGCGGCGCTCCAGCGTTACACACGGCTCGCGCCCGGCGCGAATCGCAAAGCCCACATCAAATTCGAGGAGCTGATTGACCGCGCGCTCAAAGGTGAAGACTCGGCCGTGGCGGCGTTGAAGGAGACGGCGCACTTTCTGGGCGTCGGGATCGCGAATCTGATTCAGGGGCTGTCGCCGCAGGCGGTCATCGTCGCCGGCGTGATGGCGCGCGCCTGGCCGCTGATGGCCGAAGAGGCCAGGCTGGTCATCGAGAAAAGAATCTGCCGCGGCCTGCCTCCCGCGCGCATCATCGCCTCCACCCTCGGCGAACACCCGAACCTGATGGGCGCACTCAGCCTCGTCCTCGCCAGTAAATTCGCTTCTGTCTCGCTCGCATAAAGTAATCAGAGCCTGTTTTAAATCCTTCCTTAGCGCCTCCAGCGCCTCCAGCGTGAGAAAACCCAAACCACTTACTCGCGCAAAGGCGCAAAGACGCAAAGGAAATGTTTTCAAACAGGCTCTGATTACTTCATCCTTCTCGCGAGGACGAGAGCGCCGTGGATTCCGCTCTCGCCCGCGAGAGCGGCTTGAAGGATTCGGACTCTTCCGGCCGGGATCATTGTCGCGCGCTGCTCCACGAGTGGGCGCAAAGGGCCGAGCAGAAGTTCGCCCGTGGCGGCCACGCCGCCGCCGAGGATGACGGCCTCGGGCGCGAGAATTGTGACGACGTTCGCGATGCCGATGGAGAGGAAGTGGATCATCTCGTCCCAGACGCGGCGCGCAAGCTCGTCGCCGCTGCGAACTGCCTCCGCCACAACCTGCGCCGTAATCTCATCCGGCTTTACCATCTCGGCGATGAGGCTCCTCGCGCCCTGGGTCAAAAGTTCGCGCGTGCGCCTGGCAACGGCGGTCCCGGAGCAGAGCGCGTCCAGGCACCCGCGAGAGCCGCAGCCGCAGGGCGGGCCGTCGGGCAGGACGGTCATGTGCCCGACCTCGCCCGCGCCGAGCCGCTGTAGGAGTCGGCCGTTGACGATGATGCCGCCGCCTATGCCCGTCGAGATGGTCAGGTAAACGATGTCTTTGAAGCCACGGCCCGCGCCGTCTGCGTACTCGCCGAGCGCGGCCAGCTTGGCGTCGTTCTCAATCGCCGCCGGGACGCCGAGGAGTTCTTCGACGGTGCGGACGATGGGGAACTCGTGCCATCCCGGCAGGTTGATGGGAAGCAGGACCGTCCCGCGCTCTCTGTCCACGGAGCCGGGGCAGCCGAGGCCGACCGCCGCCAACTTCGCACGCGCCTCCGCGCACATCTCCCCGAGGACGGATGCGATGTTGCTGAGGATGGCCTCCGGCCCGAGTTCCGCGCGCGTGGGGAACTGGCGACCGTTGATTCTCTCGCCCCCGATTGATTCGAGGGCGATGGCAATCTTCGTCCCACCGATGTCTATCCCCGCGACGGCTTCAGTCATCTCATTCGACATTCCTTTGCGTCTTTGCGCCTCCAGCGTGAGGCAAATTTCTCACGCAAAGGCGCAAAGACGCAAAGGTCATGCGGCCCCTTTATCTGTGCGCCGTTTATATTTCAGAAGAAGTTTTACACCGACGTAGGCCGATGTTACGCTTAAAGGCAATATTGGACCGGGGATCCTTTCGATGCATCCACGCAAATTTCTGCTCGTCCAGTCGCTGCTGCTTCTCGTTGCCGCCCTTTCCAGTCCCATCAATTGCCGCGCACAACAACGCGCGGACGAGTGGAGATTCTACGGCAAGGATCAGGGCGGCAGCCGCTACTCGGCGCTCACGCAGATTAACCGCCGCAACGTGGCGCGCCTGCGCAGGGTGTGGGTCTACCGCACGGGCGAGCTAGAGCTGGGACTTCCCGCCGCTTCTTTCCGCGCCTCCTTCTCCTCGACGCCGCTCGTGGTTGACGGCGTGATGTACCTCTCGACTCCGTCGAGCCGCGTCATCGCGCTCGACGCCGAAACTGGCACAGAGTTGTGGAAGTTTGACCCGCAGGCCGGGAAGCAGGAGCGCGAGTTCAACTCTCACCGCGGCGTGGCCTACTGGGAAGGGCCGTCACGGAAGGGGCGTGGCCGCGACCGGCGCATCCTTTTTGGCACAGTTACGGGGTGGCTCATGGCGCTGGACGCGGAGACGGGCAAACCCGCAGCGGACTTTGGTCAAAAGGGCGGCGTTGATTTGCGCGCGGGCTTAGCGGACAGGTGGGCGCAGACGCCGTCGTGGGGCGCGCGTGTCACGTCGCCCCCGGCCGTCTACAAAGATTTAGTCATCGTCGGTTGGGGGCTGCCGGAGTTTCCAGCGAAGGGGCCTGGCGGCGACGTGCGCGCCTACGACGTACGTACGGGCAGACTCGTCTGGACCTTTCACACCGTGCCGCGTCCGGGCGAGAAGGGGCACGAGACGTGGGAAGGGGATTCCTGGCGCGACCGCATGGGGGCGAACGTCTGGTCAATGATGAGCGTGGACGAAGAGCGCGGCCTGGTCTTTCTCCCGACGGGCTCGCCCGCTTACGACTTCTATGGCGGGGACAGGAAGGGACAAAACCTGTTCGCCAACTCGCTCGTGGCGCTCGACGCTCGCACGGGCCGGCTCGTCTGGTATTACCAGACCGTACATCACGACCTTTGGGACTATGACCTTCCGGCGCAGCCGCTTCTCATCACCGTCAGGCGCAACGGCCGCCCCGTGCCCGCAGTCGCGCAGGTGACGAAGATGGGCTTCGTCTTCGTCCTCGACCGGCGGACGGGCCGCCCCCTCTTCCCGGTCGAAGAGCGCCCCGTGCCCCAAACGGACGTGCCCGGCGAGGCCACTTGGCCGACGCAGCCTTTCCCTTTGAAGCCGCCCGCGCTGGCGCGGCAGACGATGACGCGCGCCGAGGTCAGCCGCGTCACGCCCGAGTCGGAGCGCTACTGCACGGAGCTTTTCGACAAGCTGGTCGTCAACAAAGGTCCGTACACTCCTGCGGGCGTCGAGCCCACGCTGATGTTCCCAGGCTTTCACGGAGGCGCGAATTGGTCCGGCGCGTCATTCGACCCCGCGACCGCTTACCTCTACGTGAACATGAACGAGGACGGGGCCGTGGGCGCTATGACAAAGCAACCGCCGGGCGCGCCGTTGCCGTACGTTCGTCAGGGCAGGTTCGAGGAGTACGCGTGGTTTCGCGACCAGCACAACTGGCCTTGCCAGCAACCGCCGTGGGGCACGCTGAGCGCCGTTGATTTGAACAGCGGGGAGGTTGTCTGGAAAGTGCCGCTCGGAATCGTGGAGGAGCTTGAGGCGCGCGGGGTGCGCCGCACGGGGACGCAGAATTTAGGAGGCTCAATCGTCACGGCCGGGGGGCTCGTCTTCATCGCCGGCACGACCGACCACCGTCTCAGGGCTTTCGATGCAAAGACAGGGGACGAGCTGTGGCAGACGCAGCTCGAAGCCAACGGCCACGCAACCCCCATGACCTATCGCGGGAGAAAGAGCGGGCGGCAGTACCTCGTCGTCGCGGCCGGGGGCGGCGGCTTCCTCAGAGCGCTCAGTCAAGCGCTCTCGGACACCGTCGCGGCCTACGCGCTGCCGCAGTAGCTGAGACTCATGCGGGTAATCAGAGCCTGTTTGAAAACTCTTCCTTTGCGTCTTTGCGCCTTTGCGTGAGTCATTGGTTGGGCTAGGAAAGTCTCACGCTGGAGGCGCAAAGAATGGCGAGTCGTCAACGAGTTTTCAAACAGGCTCTCAATATCACCACGGCCTCGCGCCGAAAGAGGGGAATCACGAGCCATGAGCGGTCAGGACAGAAAAGAGGTCAGACCGGGCCTCAAGGTGGACATAGTCTTGAAGCAGGATCAGCGTACGGGGAAGTTGACCCGCGGTACTGTGAAGGACGTGCTGACAAAATCTTCGTACCACCCGCACGGCATCAAGGTCCGGCTCGAAACCGGCGAGGTGGGCAGGGTCAAAGAGATTGTCGGAGAGAGTTAATCAACCCCCGCCTTCTGTTTTTTCATTCATCTTGAGTTGATCAAAAAGAAAAGCGAAGACTTCTGATTCCTGGGCGACGTACGCGCCGAGCGAGGTGCCTGCCCCGTGACCGCTGTCGGAGCTGGTGCGCAGAAGTATAGGGAGCTTTGAACTGGTTGCAGCCTGAAGCCGCGCCGTCATCTTGCGCGAGTGCATGGGGTCAACGCGCCCGTCATTGTCGCCCGTGATGAAGAGCACGGCCGGGTACGGCGTCTTGTCCCTGACGCGGTGATAGGGCGAATAAGCGTAGAGCGCCTTGAACTGCTCCGGGTCTTTGACCGTGCCGAGTTCCGGCACGTTAAAGGCCCCGTTCGGCGACAACTCGACGCGAAGCATGTCGTACCAGCCGGCGTAGCTGACGACGGCCCTGAAGAGTTCCGGGTGCTGCGTCAGCGCCGCGCCCATGAGCAAACCGCCGTTGCTGCCGCCTTCGATGGCTAACCTGGACGGCGAAGTGTACTTCTTATCAATTAAATATTTGGCACAGGCGATGAAGTCGTCGAAGACGTTCTGCTTCTTCGTCAGTTTCCCGGCGTTGTGCCATTCCTCGCCGTATTCGCTGCCGCCGCGAAGATTCGCCTCCACGTAGACGCCGCCCGCGTCGAGCCACAGGCGGTTTCTGCGCCTGAAGTTCGGCGACATGTTGACGCCGTAGCCGCCGTAGCCGTAGAGGATGGTCGGGTTCTGTCCGTCGAGCCTCACTCCTTTGCGGCTGATGATGTTGAGCGGAATTTTTGTGCCATCTTTTGAGATCGCAAAGTCGCGCACGACCTGCGCGTCGTCAAAGTTGACGGAAGCGTCGCCCGTCAGCCGTGTCTTCGTGACCGCGCCGGTCGCGGGGTCGTAGCGATACCAGGCGAACGGCTCCAGGTAGCTCGTACTGCCGACGAGAATCTCGTCCCCCTTCAGCCGCAGGCCGATCTGCACCGTCGAGACAGGCTTTGTGGGAACGGACGACAGCCTTTTTCCGCCGAGGTCGTAAACGGCGACCTCCGACGGGCCGCCCATCATCTCGCTCACGTAAAGGCGCGTCGCCGCCGGGATGAAAGATTTGATTGTCACATCGCCGGGGTTGACGACCGTCTTCGCCTCCGAGAGTTTCGGGTCGTCGAGCGGCATGGAGAGAATCTTGCCCCTCGGCGCTCCGTTGACCGAGAGCATGTAGAGCATTCCGTTCGGGCCGAAGAGGACGGACTTAACCTGATCGGAGAAGCGTGTGAGCTGTGTCCATTTGCCCGACGGTCCGAGCAGATAGTGTGCGAACTCGCCGCCGTCGCCGTTCGCCACGCTTGCCAGTAAGTATCTGGCGTCTTCGGTCGTGCTGAGTCTTATCTCGGCGATGCGCGGAAACTCCTTCCCGATGACGTAAGCGTCCTCGCTGAGTGGAGTGCCGAGCTTGTGAAAGTAGACCTGCTGATAAAAGGTCATGTCTTCGGGGGGGCGCTCGTTGCCCTGCGGGTAGCGAGTGTAGTAGAAGCCGGAGCCGTCTTTATTCCATTCCAGGCTGCCCCCGGCGGTCGGGTACTGAACGCGCGGAATCACGTCCGGCAGTCTCTTTCCGGTGGCGGTTTCGTAAACGTGTGCGGAGCCGTCTTCGCTGCCGTTCTCCGAAAGCGAGACGACGACGAAACGTCCGTCGAGCGAAGGCGCGTAGAAATCTATGGCGGTCGTGCCCTTGGGGTTCAAGACGTTCGGGTCCAGAACGACTCGCTCGGAGGCCATCTCGTCCGGCGATTTCAACATCACCAGGAGCGGCTGATTCTTCCCCGGCGGCAACTTCATGGCGAAGAACATCCCGCGTTGAGAGAAGTCGTAGTAAATGACCGCGCGGCTGCCGTACAGGTTCTTCAAGCGGTCGGCTATTGCCGGACGCTGAGGGATTTTCTCAAGCACTGAGCGGCTGAACTTGTTCTGTTCGTCAACCCAACGCTGAACGGCGGGGGCCGTCGCGTCCTCAAGCCACCGATACTCGTCAATGACTTTTGTTCCCTGATACTCGTCCGTGACCGCGTTCTTCGGCGTCGCCGGGAATTGAAATGTCTGCTGCGCGTCAACGGGCGACTGAATTGCCAGGCAGGCAAGGGCAATCAGCGCCTTGCCGAAAAAGCGGAGGGTGGATTGATTCGTCTCGACTCGCACAACTGTCGTCCTTTTATTAATGCCCGACGGCAGCCGCACAAGGGGGTCGCTGTCAGGCGGAATTGAACGCGGCAGGTTTTATCACACTTACCCTGCCGGGTCTTGGACGATATTGCTCTGAGACGAAAACTGGCCCGGAGTCATGCCGACGATTCGCTTGAAGTTTCGGGACAGATGACTCTGGTCGCAAAAGCCTGTTTCCAGGGCGACGTGTGAGATTGGCTTGCCCTCAAGCAGTAGCTTTCTGGCGTGAGCGATGCGCACTTGAGTCTGGTATTCGTGGGGCGGAAACCCTACCTGATGATGAAAGACGCGGAGCAGGTAAAAGGGGCTCAAATTCGTCATCGAAGTCAGTTGAGACAACGACACGTTTTCGGCGTAGTGGGATTTGAGATAGTCTCGAACCGTTTTAATGTGGCGCGGCTCTTTGCCGTGGGGCCGGGCAGCGGGATGATTCGCAAGCTGCCGGCTGACCAAAATTCCCATCGTCGAAACGAACTCGGATTCCTGTTCGAGTGAGGAAATGTTTCGTTCGAGTTTAAGGTGCAGGTTCAGCAGCAACCGAAAAAGCGAGGCGTCGTCAACCACGAGTCTGTCGAAATGCGGCGTGCCGAAGTCGCGCCCGGCAGACTCAAACACTATCCGGCTAAATAAGCTGGGCCGGATTCTGATAATTCTATAGACGGCCCCGTCCGAGCGGGACGCGTGTCCCTCGTCCGGGTTCATGAATGCCAAATCGCCCGGAAGCGCGACGTGACTTGCGCCGCGGCAGACGGTTATTTCCGCCCCTTTAAGCATGATCAGGACACAGTATTCTTCATGGACGTGAGGCGGATACTCGTGCGTGATGTTTGAGCCGCAAAGCAATTCCAGGCCGTCCAGGTGCGGCACCCGCCAGAATTTCCACTGTGAAGTAATGTCTTTAATTTTCATGCCGGCGACTGAAGCCTTACTTTACCGTCACACTGATTATACTGAATCGGCCCGTTGGAGCCGAACTGCGATTCCCGGTCGTCAACGGCCCCTCCTTTCGGCCCCGGCTCTCAACTCCAAATTGAGCCATTATCGAAGTCTCTCCAACGAGTTGTGGTAATTAGGGTGCGGACTCGGTATAATCACTCGTCCCCTAAGTTTTACCCCCGACATCACTCCCCGTCGTTGACGCCGGATAAAAGTGTGCCTATGCCCAGGAACACCCCGCAGGAGGGGCCGCCCGACAATCAGAACACCGCAGACTGGCTCGGCGATTGGCGAAGCCCAGAGCTTGCGCCTTACTTGCTCTCGGCCATCATCGAGTCGGCGGACGACGCCATCATCAGCAAGACGCTCGAAGGCATCATCACGAGTTGGAACAAGGGGGCCGAGCATATCTTCGGCTACACGGCCAAGGAGGTGATTGGCAAGCCCGTCACGATCCTGATTCCCGACGACCACCTGGACGAAGAGCCCGCCATCCTGGCCCGAGTGCGCGCGGGCGAGCGCATAGAGCACTACGAGACCGTGCGCGTGCGTAAGGACGGCACGCTCGTTGACATCTCGCTCACCGTCTCGCCCGTCAGGAATCACGAAGGCCGTATCATAGGGGCCTCGAAGATCGCCCGCGACATCTCCGTCCGCATGGACGCCGATTCGAGGCTACGCGAGCAGGCGGAGGTCATCAACCAGGCTTACGACGCCATCTTCCTGCGCAACTCCTCGAACGCCATCACACTTTGGAACAGAGGCGCGGTGCGCACCTACGGCTACACGAAGGCGGAGGCCGTAGGGCGCTCGCCGCACGAATTGCTCAAGACCGTGCCGCCCATCCCGCTCGAAGAGATTTACGAGAACCTGTGGCGCGACGGCCACTGGGAGGGGGAACTCACGCACACGCGTAAGGACGGCGAGCAGATAATCGTCGAGACACGTTGGGCGACCGTGGCGGACGAGCGGGGCGAGGTCGCGTCCATTTTGGAGATCACGCGCGACGTGACCGAGCGCAAGCGCGCGGAGGAGAGGCTGCTGCAAGTGGCGGCCATCGTCGAAAACACGGACGACGCGATCATCAGTAAGAACCTGGACGGTGTCATCCTCAGTTGGAACCCTGCGGCCGAGCGGCTCTACAATTATACGGCGGAGGAGGCCATCGGCCAGCCCGTCACGATGCTGATCCCGCCCGACATGCCCGACGAGGAGCCGCGTATCCTCGAACAGATCAGGCGCGGCATGCGCGTTGACCATTACGAGACCGTGCGCCAGCGCAAGGACGGCACGCTCCTCAACGTGTCGCTCACCGTCTCGCCCGTCAAGGACGCGGAGGGGCGCATCATCGGCGCGTCGAAGATCGCCCGCGACATCACCGAGCGCAAGCGCAGCGAGGCGCAGTTGCGCGAGCAGGCGGAGATTATTGAGACCGTCAACCGCGTGGGCCAGACGCTCGCGGGCGAGCTAGACCTGCACAAGCTCGTGCAGGCGGTGACGGACGCCGCCACCGAAATCTCGGCCGCGCGCTACGGCTCCTTCTTCTACAACGTGCTCGACGAGGCCGGCGAGAGTTACACGCTCTACACGCTCTCGGGCGTGCCGCGCGAAGCCTTCGCACACTTCCCCATGCCGCGCAACACGGACATCTTCGCGCCGACCTTCAAGGGTGAGGGCACCGTGCTCATCGCGGACGTGAAGAAAGACCCGAGCTACGGCAGGAACTCGCCCTACTACGGGATGCCCGAAGGGCACCTGCCCGTGACGAGCTACCTGGCCGTGCCGGTCGTCTCCCGCTCGGGTGAAGTCTACGGCGGCCTCTTCTTCGGCCACCCCGAGGAAGGCGTCTTCACGGAGCGGGTGGCGCGCATCATCGAGGGGCTGGCGGCGCAGGCCGCTGT
>DATFCB010000426.1:0-2675 GCA_035253525.1 Pyrinomonadaceae bacterium
GGAGACGCAGGCCCGGGGGAGTCTGGTCTTGAGGCTTTGAGGTTTTCTTGTCCTGGCTCATCGGATTTTTCTCCTTAATCCGTTGTGAGAGTAACCGCCTCTGCGCGCGCGATGTAGAATTACCTCAAACCGGGTAGAAACACAAAGCCGCCGGACTGTTGAGTCGGCGGCTTTGTGGTTTGGAGAAGCGGTGATGTCGTGACTGATTTAGCGCGTTCCGTTGAAGGGGGCTTTGCGGAGCACGGGTTTTGTTTGTTGGGTGGTGCCGGCCTGGGCGGTGGTGTCGCCGGGTTGGGAGCCGGTGATGTAACTGTCGCGGGCGCGGACGACGAGGTCGGGGCGCATGACGCGGACGCGGATCTGGCGGCGCTGGCCGGCCTGGGCCACGTTCTTCGGATAGTAACCGAGGCTGTACTGGCGGCGCAGTTCTTCGGCGATGTTGGCGAAGGATTGCGAGAGGTCGCGCGTGGTGTCCGCGCGGTAGACGCGCGCGCCGGTTTTGTAGGCCAGGTCTTGAAGGTAAGAGTTGGCGCGCCTGTAATCTTCGGGACTTGACCCGTTAGTGCCGCCACCGCCTCCGCCTCCGCGGGGCCAGCCGCCGCCGCCTCTGCGTCCTCGTCTGCCTCCACCAAAGATGTCGCCGAGAATTTCTCCCCACACGTCGGTCGAAGAGCGCGGGTAACGCCGCTGCGTTGGCGGGTAGGGATAGCCGCCACCACCACCGGAGCCAATCACGTCCTGCGAGGTGTCGTATTGCACGGGGTAGATCAGCGCGTCCAGCTCTTCGGCGTCGCGGATGTTAGATTGATAGCTCGCGCGGTTGCTCGTCGTGTCAACACCATCCGTGAAGAGGACGACGGCCTTGCGCCCCTGCTCGCGGCTGAGGAGGCGGTTGATGACGAGGTCAACGGCGTCGTAAAGCTTCGTGCCGCCGCCCGTTTCCGTGCGACGTATGGCGTCGCGTAGACGCCCGCGGTCATTCGTCGCCTGCGCCAGCACGCGCACGTCTTCGTCGAACGAGACGACGATGACGCGGTCGTCCGGGCGGAGCTGGTTGACGAAAGCTATGGCCGCGTCCTGAATATCTTCAAGCCGGAAGCGCGTCGAGGCGCTGGTGTCTATGACGAGGGCGACCGTGAAAGGTTTTTCGACCGAAGCGAAGTAGGCGACCTGCTGCTCTACGTTGTCCTCGAAGATGCGAAAATCCTGCTGGCGCAGGTTCGGGATGAACCTGCCGCTGCGGTCCATGACCGTGACGGGGATGCTGACGAGCGTGGTGTTGACGCGCACCACGTCGCCCTCGTCAACCTCCTCAGGCTCGTAGACGGAAGGTTTGGCGGACGATTGCGACCCGGTCTGACGGGTGCTCGAAGAAATCGTCGTCCCGGTCTGAAGAACGGGACGCTTCTGCGGCGAAGACGTTGGCGTCTCTTCGTCCTGCGGCTCGGGTCGCGGCGCGGGCTGCTGCTGCTGCTGGCCCGAACTCTGGCCGACGCGGCGCGGGCGCGTCTGCGCCTGCGATGAGAGAATTGTGCCAAATAAAAGGGAGAAGAGCAGGGAAACGGCGGCGATCTTTCTCATGGCCTGTACTTCCTTTAGTTCTTGACTCCCGCGCGCGGGCCGAACAACCAACGTTTGATGCGCGCACGGACAAAAGGATGCTTTTTCAGCGAAGGATGGGAGAGTAATCGGACGCTGCCGATAATATAACTCTAAAAGACGTAAATCGTAAATCGTGAATCGTAAATGGAAGAACGCTCTTTCTATTCACGATTTACGATTTACGAGCTTTCGATTCACGATTCACGAATTGAGTTGAAAATAAGTGGGAACGTCGCCCAGGTCTGTCCCCTGTGCTGCGGCCGAAAGCCGAAGAGGATGACGCGCCCTCGCCCCATCGTCACTTCGGCGAGCGCGACTTTGCCTTTGAGCCGGTCTTCGCCGAGGAGCCAACCCGAGCGCAGTAGGTTCGTGGAGCTGTAACGCGCGACGATGCGGACGCGCTCAGGGTCCGTCACCTCGAAGGCAGAGCTGTTGATGAAGTAGGCGTTGAGGTCGCGCGGCATCCCGCGCGCTAACGGGCCTGTGTTCTCTATCTCCAGGCCGACAATCGAGCCGGGGCCGTAGAAGACGTTCGACTTCAGACCTTCGAGGACGTTGCGCAGCGGCAGGTCAAAACGCTTAATCGCCAGCTCCGACGAAGCATCGAAGCAGATGAGTGTCCCGCCCTCCGTCACGAAGCGGTGTAGGTTCTGGACGCCGACTTCAGTGATGCCGCCCGTGTATTCCGTCGGGTAGCTGCCCACCGGGTGCCCCTCTATGATCTGCTTCATGCGTTGCGAGGGCAGGATGATTACGTCAAAGCGCTCGCGCAAATTCCCACGCCGCACGTCCGCATCGCGCAAAGATTCGTAAGGCACGTTGAAGGTGTCGAAGACGTAGCGCGTCCAGCCCTCGTCCATGCTCTCCACCCAGCCGCGGTAGACGGCGACTCTGCGTTGAGACTTCAGTGGGTTCGGAATCGGCGACGCGTTCCCGCGCTTTTGTGCCAGTCCGAAATCCTTGCGCACCTCCGCCTCGTTTCGTATGAGCGTCAACTTCATCTTGTCACGAGTCTCGCGCAGTTGCCAGATGACCGATGTCTCGACGCCCATCTGTAGCGGCAGCGTCCAGCC
>DATFCB010000427.1:0-6101 GCA_035253525.1 Pyrinomonadaceae bacterium
CCGCGTGAACCAGAGCGCGTCAACCGCTGCCTCACGCACGACCGCGCCTTCGGTCAACTCGCTCGCCGCGCCCGCCAACTCCGCGCCGGTTTCCGGCCTGAGCAGCAGGCGCTCCAGTCGCCAGCCGTGCCTGAGGTAGACGGCGACTATCTCCCGTATGCGCTCAACCTGATTCATTAATCACGAACGAAACGCGCGGCGCACAGACCCCTCGCGCCGCGCGCCTCTTTGCCGTCAATGTCCGCCGTCGTGACCGCCGCCGCCATCTTCGCCGCCCGCGTCATCGTCGCCCTCTTCCGTGAACGAGAGTTTCCACCCGCCGCCCTCACGGACGAAGTTGAGCGTTACAGGCGTGCTTCGCTTCGAGTCCTTAACGTCGAGCGTCGCGCGGTCGCCGTTAATCTTTTCGTTGCTCGTCTCGTAAGTTGACGTTTGGGCGTCACGCTTCGCGTCTTCGAAACCATCGTTGAAGACATCGTCGAAGCTCTTCTTACTCTTCTCGGCCCTGTCTTCCAGCATCTTGATCGTGGCACGCGAGAAGAGACTCTTGACGGCCGCGGCGTCGTTTCTCTTGACGGCTTCAAAGTAGAGCTGGAAGGCTTCGGTCGGGGTCGCGGCGTTGGCGGTCGTCGTGGGCGTCGAGGTTGTCGCGGGCGTCGTCGTGACTGTGGGCGAGCCCGTGGTCGTCGCGTTACTGTTGCCGCCCGTGGTCGTGCCGTTGGCGTTGTTCGATGCCCCCTTGTTGCATCCGGCCAGCAGCGTGAGCGCGGCGAGCGCGACTACTGCGGCGATTCGTAGTTTCATCTTTAATCTCCGTGAAGGCCGCCGACTCGCTGGATGGTAGAAGGCGCGGCCTGTGGATTTGAAGTTATGAGTTAGAGCCGGGAGTGTTTACCGCAAGTCGATCTTCCACTCGTCGTCGTCTTTGACAAATCTGGCCGTGCTCCAATTCCTGTTTGTTTCGTGTTTGAATTTGAGGGTCGCCTTCGCGCCTTCTATCTTCTCTTCGCCCACTTCCGGCAGTCCCGGCGGGAAAGACCGGCTCTGGGCGGCGAGGTAATCGTCGAGCGATTGATTCTTGCTCTTCGCCTGGCCCTCCATGTAAACGAGGGTCTCTTTCGACAGCAAATTTTTGAGCGTCGCCACGTCCGCGGCCAGCGCCGCCTCGTAGAAAGCCTTGAAGACCTCGGTCGGCGTGGCGGCTTTCTTCCCGCCGCACGACGCCGTGGCGACCGCCAGCAGCGCGGCAATCAGAAGCGCGGTCGCCCGTCGTCTCTGCATCCTGAATTCTCCTACGGGATTGGCTCGGCGCGTGATGTCAGTGTCCGTCGTGGCCGCCGCCGCCGTCCTGGGGGTTGCCGCCCTGGTTCCCGCCGCCGCCCTCGTCTCCTTCGGCGAAGCCGCCCTGCCGCAGCGTCATGATCGCGTCCCACTTCCAGAGGTTGTCCTCTTTAACGAAGTGGAACGTCTGCCACCTCCCGCCCTCGCCTTTAAGCTCGACAGTCCCCATGTTATCTGTGAGCTTTTCGTTGCGCGCCTCGAAGTCAACGGTCGGGGTCTTGGCGAAGAAGGCTTCTTTGAGCAGGTCGTCCGCGGTTTTATTCTGACGCCCGGCGGCTTGTTCAAAGGCGCTCAGCGTGTCCTTGGACAGAGCTTTCTTCAGCGTCGCCACGTCCTTACTTTTGATGGAATCGTAAATGGCTTTCGCCGTCCCCGTCGGCGTCTTGCCCAATTTGCTGCACGCGGCCGACGCCAGCGCGAGGCCCGCGAGGGCGAGCGTGAGCGCGAATATTTTTCCAGCCTTCATTTACTGACCAACCTCCTTCTGGGCTTCATGAGCGGCCTCGTCCTGGGGGGCGCTCACGCGTTCGGTTAACGTAAGGTTTTAGAGCGGCGCAGTATACATCATTCCAAAGCAATGCGGAATGATGAATGATGAATGACGAATTAAAAACGCTTTCTTTCATTCCGCATTCATCCCGCAAAGTTCGGCCTTGCTTTTCGCATTGACCGCGCTCGCCGTGGCCCATTATCATCGTCGCGGCCGAGGGAAACCGGCGCAAACGTTTTCTCCCGCCTCGGTGTCGCCGTCGCGGCAAGGCCGTCGCGCGACACAACAAAATCGCCCTGTATAGCCGCAGAGCACTTCATGTTGTCAGAATTCCCCCCCCCTTCGCTCCCACGCGCGCGCGTCCCCCGCGCACGACGCCGGAGGCCCGCGGCACGCACGGCCCTCTGGCTCGCGTGCGTGTGCCTCGCGTTCGGCTCGGGTTGCGTGGCGAGCGGCGAAATCAGCGGGCAGCAGCAAGTGCCGCAGACGCGCGCGCGCCGCGTCACGACTCAGTTGCCCGAAGGCGCGAACACAGAACAAGGGACGACCCCTACGAAGATGCCCGAGACGAACGCCGAGAAGAATGAGAAGACGATTCGCGCGCCCTTCTACGCCGCGCTCGCAGACGCGCTCAAGGCGCGCAAGACCAGCCTCGAATCCCTGTGCGACATGAGCGACGCGGTCGAGCGCCGCGTGCTCGAAGACTACGGCGCGATGTTTCTGTCCGCGCCGAACGTTCTTCCGCCGCCCGTCTGCGTCTTCACGAGCGAGGACGATGTCTTTGACTTTCAGGAGGAAGCGCAATTCACCACGGCGATAGTCGGGGGCGACGAGATAGAGTTGCAGCCCGCCGCGATGAAGGCGCTCCAGGCGGCGCGCGTCGAGGCGCGTGCGCTCCGGCTCGACATCACGCCGCGCGGGGGCGCGGAGGCCGCGCGCCGCACCTACGAAGACACCCTGCGGCTCTGGAACACGCGCTTCCTCCCGGCGCTCGCTTACTGGAACAAGCGCGGGCGGCTCTCGAAAGAGCAGGTCACGCGCCTCAAACGCCTTCCGCTCAGAGAGCAGGTGCGCGAGGTGCTCGAACTCGAAAAGGACGGCATCTTTTTCAGCAAAGATTTCTCCAAGTCCATCCTCTACTCCATCGCCGCGCCTGGGACCTCGCAGCACCTGGCGATGCTGGCGCTCGACGTGGAGCAGTTCGCGGACGAGCGCGTGCGCCGCATCCTCGCCCGCCACGGCTGGTTCCAGACCGTCAAGAGCGACCTGCCACACTTCACCTACCTGGGCCTGGAAGAGAGGGAACTGCCCGCGCGGGGCCTGCGCTCAGTAATCTCCGGCAAGCAACTGTTCTGGATTCCGAACGTCGGCGAGTGAGTCATTCGAGCGGATGAAACGTTGCCCCACATGCCAGCGCCGGTACGCGGACGAGACGCTCAACTTTTGCCTCGAAGACGGAGCGCCGCTCGTACAGTACAACCCTTCTACGGACGAGACGCTGACGCTCGACGCGGGCGAGCCGCCGCCCACGGAAATCCTTGACCCTGCGCTCGCGCCGACAATCGGGACTCGGCCCGCGAAACCGGCCGCCACCGCGCGGCAGGAGGCGCGCGCCACGCGCCGTGAAGAGATCCAAAACTTCGCGCCCGCTCACGCCGCAGCAACGCCGCCCGCGCGCAGCACCACGTCAGTCGTCGCGCTCACCGTCGCCGCGACCATCCTGCTCCTGGCCCTGGGCGGCCTCGGCGCGTGGCTCCTCCTGCGGGACACTGGCGACGGGACAGACATCGCACGCGGTGGCAACAACACGGACGCGAGGCCGACTCCCACTGCCACGCCTGACCTGCGAAACGGCAACGTGACGACGACGCCCACGGCCTCTCCGACTCCGACTTCTGCGACCCCTACGCCGACACCGACACCGACTCCGACTCCGCGCGACCCAACGGGCGCACGCGGGGAAGTCGCGAGCGCGCTGGAAGGCTGGCGACGGACGATGAGCGTCCCGAGCGTGGACGCGCACATGGTCTACTATGCGGACACGCTGCACACCTACTACAACGCGAAGAACGTCGGGGTCAGTATGGTGCGCAACAACGTGACGCGCGCCTTCTCGACTTACGACAGCCGGGACGTGCGCATCAGCAACCTGCAAATAGAGGTTGATTCGTCGGGCGAGCGCGCCGTCGCCACTTTCGACAAGACGTTCGAGTTCAGGAACAACCAGAATACCTACGCGGCTTCGGGTCTCAACCGCTTCTGGTTCGAGAAGATTGGCGGCCGCTGGCTCATCACCGGCGAGAAGGACTTGAAGATTTACTACGTCAACAAGTAACAGTGGTCAGTGGTCAGTGGTCGGTGGTCAGTTAAAGACGAGAAGGCAGCGGAGTATAATTAGCCCGGCTGCCTTCCTCTCTTTCTGTTTTTAACTGACCACCGACCACCGACCACTGACCACTATTTTTCGTTTGCTTGTCCCCGCAAAAGTGCTAGACTACGGACTCGCTTTCGGCTTTGACCTGCCGGGCGGACTCCTCTCCCGTATCGCACGGGCTTTAAGCAACTCAATATCAGCGCCGCCCGACTCGCGCTTTTCTCCCTTGTACAAGTGCACGGTCGAGCGACCCTTTACCCCGAAAGAGGGTCTGTATGGATGTCCCCCAAATTATCGCCGGGCGATTCCGCATTGAATGCGAAATCGGCACGGGCGGCATGGGCACTGTCTACCGCGCCACACACCTCGGGCTGGAACGCCCCGTCGCCGTCAAGATCATCAAGCCGGAATACGCGTCGGACCCGGACGTGGCTGACCGCTTTATGCGCGAGGCGCGGACGATGGCGAAACTGCGCCACCCGCACGCCGCCATGATCTTCGACGCGGGCAACCTCCCCGACGGCCGCCACTTCATCATCATGGAGTTCGTAGAGGGCCACACGCTCTCGGAAGCACTGGAGACAGAAGGCCGCTTCTCGCCCGAGCGCGCCGTCCGCATCGCCGCCGACATCTGCGACGTGCTCGCGGAGGCGCACAACCTCGGCATCGTCCACCGCGACCTCAAACCCTCTAACATCATGCTCAACGAGCGGGGCGTCTGCGTGCTCGACTTCGGCGTCGCCAAAGTCCTCGCGACCTCGGCCGACGCCACGCACACGCACGCGACGACGGGCTCAGGCGTCATCGTCGGCACGCCGCGTTATATGTCTCCCGAACAGTGCCTGGGCCAGAGAATCGGTGCGCGCAGCGACCTCTACAGCCTCGGCGTGCTGCTTTACGAAATGCTGGCGGGCCGCCCGCCCTTCACGGACCCGTTGGCTTCGGCCGTGCTGGTCAAGCAGGCGACGGCGCACCCGCCGCCCTTGCCGAAGCTCCGCCACGACGTGCCGCGCGCACTCTCGCTGGCCGTGCACACCCTGCTCGCCAAGCGGCCGGACGACCGGCCCGCAAACGCGCGCGCCGCGCAGAAGATGCTTGAGAAAAGCGTCGCGCGCCCGCCGCGCGAAGTCACGGACACGCAGCCCTTCTCCTCGACCGTGGCCGCGCTCAACACGCGGCCCAGTTCCTTCTTCCGCGTGGTCACACCGCTCGCGATAATCGCGGTGCTGGGCCTGACGCTGCTCGCCTGGGGCCGGGGCGCGCAGACAACAGCGCCGTCCGCAGGCGCGCCAGCGTCGGCGTCCCCCATGCTCTCCTCGCTGGACTCTTCCTTGACGGGAGCGCGCGTGCAGCGCGCGGCCACGGCCGGGACGCCGCTTTCGCAGGACGCAGCGCGCCAGATAGTCAATTCCGTTTCACACGGGCAGATAGGGGACGTGCACGTCGTCAAGACGGACGCACGGCAGAGCCAGGCGCTGGTCGCCATACACGATGAGCGCGACAAGGGCACGACGCACCTCTTCGTGATGGAGCCGCGCGGCGGGCGCTACCGCGTAATCGCGCGCACGCCGCTCGACGCGCACGGCTTCAAAGGCGCGAGCTGGACCGCGGAGAGCCGCGACATTGACGGCGACGGCCTGGACGAAGTCATCTGCACGGGCACGAACGCCAAGGGCCACGCCTCGGACTATCGCCTGGTGCTCTACGTCCCGCGCACGCGCCGCGCCTACTCCATGCGCGTCGAGTCAAACGCGGGCCGCCAAGGGCGACCGCGCACCACCTTCTCCTCGAACGTCTGGACGCGCGACGCAGCCCCCTACCGCGCAGCCCTCCACCAGCGCGCCCGCGCGGCAGTCGCCACTTTTTAAAGGGATGAGGGATGAGGGATGAGGGATG
>DATFCB010000428.1:0-4032 GCA_035253525.1 Pyrinomonadaceae bacterium
TCCCGGCCGAGCGCTCGTTCCGCGCGGGCCTGTCGGCGGGAGGAGCGTTTTTGCGCGCGACGGAAGTTCTGGAGCGAGTCGAGGACGCCGGAGCGCCCCCTGCCGCTTTTCCCAACTCGCCGCGCCCTCTGTTGGGCTGCGCTTCGGTCACGACCACGCCGTCGGTGGTAACGTTGTTGCTGTCGTCCTTCCCTTCTGCTTTCGCCCTTCTCTCGTCCTCGTTGTCCCGCGCACTCGATTTGTCCGCGGTGGACGGGGCCGCAAGGACAGGCTCCTGCGCCGGACGAGGAGGGGGCGGAGGGGCAGCAGCCACCTCCTCTTCCGCGCGTTTGCCGCCCGCTTGTGCTCTGTCCTCGCGCGAGGCGGCTTTGTCGTCGTCCGTCCGGGCCACAGGCTGCTCGGGCTGAGTTGCCTGTCCAGCCGGAGCGCCAGCCTTGTCTGCCGGCGCTTTCTCTGCCAGTAGAGGAGTCGGGGTGGCGGCGGGCGTAGGCAGTTGCGGTCCGGTCGGCTCGTTGTAGACTGTAGTTGTGTCCGTGTTGCCGGCGGCGTGATTCTCGCCACTCTCCGCGCTCGTCGTGGGCTGCACGGCCGAGCTTGTGTTCGCCCCGACTGACGAACCGGCATTAGGCGCGGACTGTTCGCGGAGCGCGACCTGTGAGGCATCTCTATTCGCGCGCAGGGCGACGAGGGCAACGATGACGACGGCGAAGAGCGCAAGCGCAGGGACCGCGTAGCGCAGCACCGGCGGGGAAAAGATTGCCGCCAGCCGCTCGCGCCATGACTTTGACGGCGCGGCCGTCACTGCCGCGGCCGCGCGCGCCCTCCCTTCATCGGCCGCACTTGCCGCGAGCGTTAATTTCGTCACGAGCTTTCGGCACGCATCACAGTCGGCCAGGTGCGCGAAGTAGCGCGAGCGCGCAGCCTCAGGCAATGCGCCCTCCGCGTAGGCGTTCATTTCGTCAGCGTCCATATGCGCGCCCGCGTTCGTAGCGGCGCGCACGCCTCCGCCGCCGGGCCGTGCGTGGCGGCGTAAGAGACGATCCATTTCTGTGTTATCAGGACGCTTCATCGAATTCAAAGGCCCGCGCACTTTAGATTGTTGCTGCGGCCGACTAAAGAACGCTCCGAACCTCTTTCGCTTGCGGCCGCAGCCGTTTTTTGAGCACGCTTTTCGTCAAACTTATTCATCCAGGCCCGCCTGCCGCTCACTCTTCGCCTGCTCGCTCGTGAGCATCAATTCAAGATCGCTGTCGAGGCGTAGCGCGGCCTCGGAAAGCGACCGCGCCGTCTCGACTTTCGTCCAGCCGTGCTCCTTCATCAAAATCGTTTCGACGCGCTCGCGCACTTCCCCGTGGATGCGCGTCAGGCGGCGGCTCGCGGTGGCCTCGTGCACGCCGAGCACCGCGCCCGCCTCGCGCAGCCGCAGCCCGTCGAAATAGTACAGCTTGACGAGCAGCCTGTCCTCGGAAGGCAGCTCGCCCAGGACTTTCGCGAGCGCGGCCTCCACGTCGCCCGCCGTCCTCTGCTCGCTGAGCGCGCTCTCGGGGTCCGGCGCGGACTGCGCGGCGCTGAAAGAGTCTTCGGCCTGATGGGACTCGCGCGCCAGGCGGTCGAAGTCCGTGTCCAATTCTGTCTGCACCAGCCGCGACGACTTGCGGTGCTGGTCAATTGCTAATTGGCCCACGACCGCGCGCAGCCAGCCGCCGAGCGAGCCGCGCCCCGAGTAGTACGCTATCTTCCCCGAGGGCCGTCCGTCCTCGCGCACGCGCAGCCCGTGCAACTCCGCCCAGATGGATTGTGCCAAATCCTCCGCCGCCTCTTCGTTCGAACTGGCACTGCGCGCGGCCGAGCGCACCGTCACGCCGTACTGCGCGACCAGGTCGCTCCAAGCCTGCTGGTCGCCGCGCTCGCAAGCCACTATCAAACACAAGTCGTCCGCGTGAAGCGCGTCTATGAACTCGTTGACGGCGTCGGCCGAAGCGTTCGCGTCGTGCGCGAGCAGATACTTGTCCAGCGCCGCACGCACGCGCGGGGCGAGCGCCTCCACTTCGAGCGAGCGTGCGTCGGCCGCGCGCGCGAGCAGCCGCGCTGCGCCTTCGTTGACGAGTCTCTGCGTTTGTGCGTTTGTCTGACTCACGGGGGCTTTGTCTGTCCTGAAACGCGCTCGACCTGCCTATGCTAACACGAACTTCGCTCTTTCGCGTCCGACATGTGTGGCTTCGGAAGTCGGACGAAACTGGTGAACGGTCTTGCGCAACTCCTGCACTTTCGGCGCGGCCGCTTTGACAGCCCGCGCACGTTGAGATAAATTTTGATAACGAAAAGCGAGCACCAAACAGTCGAGCGTTGACGGATCGAGCGCGCAGGCTCCTCCCCCCAATTAACTGTTGACAAAGAGCGGTTTCTCAAGTATTTGAATGACAACCCGTTCTCCGTATCAGACATCCTATTCGAGCCCTTCCGTGAAGGGTCGTTAATCTCTGGAGGATTCTTCATTATGCGCCGCAAACACTTCTTCATCTCTTTCGTGGCAGCCGTCATGCTGCTGTTGGGCAGCCTGTCCGCCTTCGCGCAGACGGGGCAACTGGCCGGCGAAGTCGTCCTGCAACAGGCCGACGGGACCACGGTTCCGGTCCCCGGGGCGGCCGTTGACGTTTACCGCATGGACGTAGGTGGTAAGTACGAAACCAAAACCGACAAGAAGGGTAAGTTCATCTTTGCGGGGCTTCCTTACGTCGGCACGTATACCATCGCGGCCAGCGCCCCTAACACCAGACCGGGCGCTCTTGGCGATGTGAAGGCCGGGCGCGACGGCATCTACAGAGTCATCCTCAGCCCCGGAGATGGGAAGCGCCTGACCGAAGCAGAAGCAAAAGCCCTGGTCAGCGGTGGGTCCAGCAGTTCAGGTGGCGGCGGTGGTGGCGGCGGCGAGAGTAAAGAGGACCGCGAGAAGCGCGAAGAGATGATGCGCAAGAACGCCGAGATTGAGGCGGGCAACAAGAAGATTGAAGAAGCCAACGCCGTCGTCACGCGCACGTTCAAGACCGGCAACGAAGCGCTCAACGCCAAGAACTACGACGTGGCGATCACCGAATACACCACGGGCATCAACGCCGACCCGACCCATCCGGGAGCGCCTTCGCTCTTGACGAACAGGTCGGTCGCCTACAGGGCGCGTGGCGTGGATCGTTACAACGCCGCCGTGACCTCCAAGGACGACGCCGCGAAGACCTCCGGGATGACGGCGGCGCAACAGGATTTCCGCGACGCTGCCGATTCGGCCGCGAAAGCCATCGAGCTTTACAAGACGCAGCCGGCACCGACGGACCCCGCCGCCTTGAAGAGCTACGAAACTAATAAATATTTCGCTCTGGCCGCGCGCGCCGAAGCCATGCGGCTCCTGGTGTCTAAAGCCGACCCGACGCAGGCGGATGCCGGGCTGACCGCTTACCAGGAATATATAGCGGTCGAGACCGACCCCGCTAAGAAGGCGAAAGCGCAGGTTGATGTCGCTCAGATGCTTTTGGACGCGGGCTCGTCCGACAAGGCTTACGCGGAGTTTCAGAAAGTTCTGGCCGAGAATCCCGAGAGCGTTGACGCCCTTCTGGGTGCCGGCCTGGCGCTCTTCAGCACCGGGGACAAGACCAAGTATCAGGAGGCCGCAAACTTCCTACAACGTTTCGTGGACAAGGCTCCCGATACGCATAAGTTCAAGGCCGACGCCAAGGCCGTACTCGATAACTTGAAGAGCCAGGAGAACATCAAGCCGCAGAAGACTACGACCACGACCGGCGGCCGTCGCCGCGGTTAAAGTCACAGTAAACCCTTTTCAATCAAGGGCGTGCCGGGTGAAATCCTCCACCCGGCACGCCCTTTTTCACGTCAATCTGACCACCGAATAATCATCTTGACACCTCACTGGATTAAACTGTAATATGCTTCGTGCAACGATGTTTAGCATCGTTGCCTATGCTTTGTGTTTGTGCGGAAACTGCTCCTGTTCGCGAATCCGTCCGCGGTCAAACCCTTTGC
>DATFCB010000429.1:0-2001 GCA_035253525.1 Pyrinomonadaceae bacterium
TTCGACCTGGAAGCCGGGAAGGCGCGCGTCGAAGAGTTGCGCGCGCGCGTCGAGGGCTTCGGCGCGGTCAACATGATGGCCCTCGAAGAATTGTCCGAAGCGGAGGAACGGCTCACCTTCCTCACGGGCCAGCGGCAGGACATCACGGAGGGCATCGCCTCGACTGAGGAAGCGTTGCGCGAGATCAAGCGGCGCTCGCGCGAGCGCTTCCGCCACGCCTTCGAACAGATCAACCGCAACTTCAGTGACTTCTTCCAGGAACTCTTCGGCGGCGGGCGCGGCGAGATGAGTTTGATTGACGCCGACGACGTGTTGGAGTCGGGCATTGACATCATCGCGCAGCCGCCGGGCAAGCGCCTTCAGAACGTGTTGCTGCTCTCGGGCGGCGAGAAGGCGATGGCGGCGCTCGCGCTCGTCCTCGGCATCTTTCACTACCGGCCGAGCCCCTTCTGTCTGCTCGACGAGGTGGACGCGCCGCTCGACGAGGCCAACGTCGGGCGCTTCACGGACAAGGTCGCCGCGATGAGCGCGAGCACGCAGTTCATCGTCATCACGCACAACAAGCGTACGATGGAGATGGCGCGCGCCCTCTACGGCGTGACAATGGAAGAGGTGGGCGTGTCGAAGCTCGTCTCGGTGAAATTCGAGTGAGTGTAAGAAAACTGATCTTGCTTGCCGGCGTCGCCGCGCTCCTGACACTGGGCGCGGCGATTTGCGCTGTGGCACAAAATGGCAACCCGCAGAAGCAGAACCGCCGCGCCGAGGAGCCCGCGAAGGAGACGACGCCCGAAAGGAGCGCGCCCGAGGACGACGCCGTCTACACTTACGAATTCAACCAGCCCGCCTTCCACATACGCCACATCAAGGTCAGGCACGACTCGGCGGGGCGGGGCGAGGTCACCTTCGAGCGCCAGGGAGACCTTGAGCAGATAGTCGAGCCGCTGGAGCTGTCCGAGACTTCGCGCGCGCGCATCAAGGGTTTGTGGGAGGCGCTGCGCTTCCTCGATTCGACCGCGAGCTATCAGGCCGAGAGGGATTACTCGCACCTCGGCACCGTCCGCCTGGGGATGGCGCGCGGCGAGCGCAAGCGCGAGGCGGAGTTCAACTGGACGACGGACCCGAACGCCAGGGAACTCGCGGCCGAGTACAGGCGCGTCGCCAACCAGACAGTTTTCGTCTTCGACGTGTCGCTCGCGCGCCAGCTTCAGCCGCTCAACTCGCCAAAGCTCATGGAGCAGTTAGACAAATTTCTCAGGTTGAACGAGCTGACGGACCCCACGCAACTCGTCCCGCTCTTGCGCGAGCTGAGCACGGACGAGCGCCTCCCGCTGATGGCCCGCAACCACGCCGGAAGAATCTTGAAGAAGCTGGAAAAGTAGCCGAACGACAGGCAGGCTTTACTCGTCTTGACTCCGCAGGGGATGATGTGCGGCTCTCAAAATTTCTTCTTTTTCTTGGCAAAATTTTCTGAAGCCTCCCGTCACCCCGGCGTGAGCGGCAGCACACGCAACGCCTTCGATCCCGCTCGCCAGAATCAGAAAATCCGCTCTCCCCTAACGAAAGCGCAACTGCGACCGACGCGCGCCGGGAGAGTTTTATCCGGCGGGTGGGCCTCAGGGGACGCCGCGCCGCGTGTTCAGAGCGCGTCCGAGCGCGCCAGTTCTTTGCCAATCCAGAACAAGATGCGAAACCGCGTCGTTTAATCTATAATCGCGCGTCAGTGACTGTCTCATTACTCGAACAACTTGAGAGCGCGATTGCGGAGTGCGCCGACGACATCAGCGCGCTCCACGAGCGCTGCATGGAGGCCGCGCCCAACTACGACATAGACGGGGACGCGTTCGGCACGGCCGTCCGCGCGGCCATTGATAAGTATCTGGTGGACACGGAAGGCGGCACGGCCCCGACGCCCGACCAGATTCGCCAGTTCATAGGCGAGCTTCAGATTACGGACCTCTACCTGGCGGTGGCCTGCGCGCGCGGCAACGAGCACGCCTGGTG
>DATFCB010000430.1:0-2011 GCA_035253525.1 Pyrinomonadaceae bacterium
ACGGATGCGGGCGACACGAGCGGGCGCGGCGCGGTGGCGGAAACCGCGCCGGAGAGGCCCGCGCTCAGTGTGACTGAGCCGGGGCTGACTGCCTCCGTCATCGTCCCGCAGGGAAGCGACACCGGCGGCGCGCCTCCTCCGCCTGCGGCGCTGGAGGATACGCCCCCGACGCGACAGCCGTCGGACGCGGGCCGTCGGCGCGCGGAGCTCATCACGCACCGCCCGGAGGATGAAACGCACAGACACCACAGCCGACGCCGCCGCGTGACCACGGCCGCGCGCGAGGCCGTCGAAGAGAAGCTGTCACCGCGCGTCGAGAAGCTGCGCCACGCGTCGAACGTCATGCTGGAAGAAGCCTCCTACGACCCTTCCTTGCGCTTCGTCCTCGTCGCCGCCGCCGCCGTCATCCTTTCCCTCTTACTTCTCTTGCTCAACTACGTTCTCGGATGAAGGATAAAGTTTCAAGTTTCAGGTTTCAGGTTTCAAGTTAAAAGCCGAGAACCTGAAACCTGAAACCTGAAACTCGTTATGGAATATACGCAGGCGGAAATCTTGCAGACTGTGCGGATGACGGAGATGGAGCACCTGGACATCCGCACGGTCACGCTCGGGCTCTCTTTGCGCGACTGTGCCAGTGAGTCGATGGAGCGCACGGCCGAGCGCGCGCGGGAGAAGATAGAGCGCGTGGCGGCCCGCCTCGTCTCGACCGTGGACGAGGTCGGCGACGAGGTCGGCATCAGCATCGCCAACAAGAGGATTTCCATCACGCCTGCGGCCATCATCAGCGAGGGTGCGCGCGCCGATGGCGATTACCTCAAACTCGCGCGCGCGATTGACGAGGCCGCCGCGCGCGTCGGCGTGGACTTCATCGGCGGCTACTCGGCGCTCGTGCACAAGGGCTGGACGCGCAACGAGAGTGCGTTCCTCGATTCGATTCCAGAGGCGCTCTCTTCGACCGAGCGTCTCTGTTCTTCGTTGAACGTGGCGACGACGCGCGCGGGCATCAACATGGACGCGGTCGGGCGCACGGGCCGTCTGATTAAAGAGATGGCCGAGCGGACGCGGGACCGAGGGGGCTTGGCCTGTGCCAAATTCGTCTGCTTCGCCAACGCCGTCGAGGACAACCCGTTCATGGCCGGCGCGTTTCACGGCGTGGGCGAGCCGGAGGCCGTGATTAATGTCGGCGTCTCCGGCCCCGGCGTCGTCAACCACGCCGTCCAGCACGCGCCGCGCGACCTCCCTTTGCACGAATTGGCGGAGGTCATCAAAAAGCTCTCCTTCAAGCTGGCGCGCGCGGGCGAGCTTGTCGGCCGCGAGGCGGCGCGTCGGCTGGGCCTTCCTTTCGGCATCATTGACCTCTCGCTCGCCCCGACGCCCGTCATCGGCGACTCGGTCGCGGACATCATAGAGGCGATGGGCTTCGAGCGCGCGGGCACGCACGGGACGACGGCCGCGCTCGCGCTCCTGACGGACGCGGTCAAGAAGGGCGGCGCGATGGCTTCGGGCTCGGTCGGCGGGATGAGCGGCGCTTTCATCCCCGTCTCCGAAGACGCGACGATGATCGAGGCGGCGCGCACGGGCGCGCTCTCCCTGGATAAACTCGAAGCGTGGACGAGCGTCTGCTCGGTCGGGATAGACATGGTGGCCGTGCCCGGCTCGACCTCGGCCGAGACGATTGCGGCGATCATCGCGGACGAGATGGCCGTCGGCGTGATGAACAACAAGACGACCGCCGTGAGAATCATCCCCGTGCCCGGCATGAACGTGGGCGAGACGGTCGAGTTCGGCGGCCTGCTCGGCACGGCCCCCATCATGCCCGTCAACAAGTTTTCGTCCGACGCCTTCATACGCCGCGGCGGCCGCATCCCCGCGCCGATTCACTCGCTGCGGAACTAGCAGGTCCAGATGGAAGTCAACGTCTTCGTCAGCTACAGCCACAAGGACAGAGAGTACCTGGGCGACGAAGAGCTGCTCGGGTTTTTGAGGGGGCTGGAGAAGGAGGGCGTCCGTT
>DATFCB010000431.1:0-3213 GCA_035253525.1 Pyrinomonadaceae bacterium
CGCTTCGCCATAGCCATGTTCGGATGGGGATTCTTCATGTGGATTATCCTCATCATCATAGGAACGTTCATACGCGGCCCCGGCTGGATTTGGTTCTGGCCCGGCCAGTCGTGGGACCACAACGCGGTGGTCTACGACCGCAACGTTGACTTGCACGAATATTTCGGCATCACGAACACCTGGATTAAGGCCATCTTCGGGGCCGTAGTGGTCGGGGCCTTCTACGTCCTGGGTGGCCTCTTCTTCCACTGGCTGATGACGAGGACCGAGCTTGATAAAAAGATACTCGCGCGGACGAGTCTGCTTCAGTATCTGACTTTTCAGTTCTTCGCCATCACGGTGCTGTTGGCGCTGCCCGTGAAGTTGATCTTGCGCCTGCTCCCGATTCACATCAAGTACGTCTGGGTGACTCCCTGGTTTAACGTCTGAAGCTTTAACAAGAGAAGCGGAGGAAGAAATCAAGGTGGCTGACACGCCTGAATCCGGTGCGATAGTCAAGAGGGAAGACGAGACGCCCGAGCGCGACCCCATCGTGAGCCGCTCGACGAGCGGCTGGATGCTCATCACGACGCTGCTGCTGATTGGCACACTGGCCTGGGCGCTCTACGACGAAGCCTACGGCCAGCGCCCCTGGAAGCGCGCGCAGCAGGAGTTTGTCGAGCGCTACGTGCGCTACCTGAATAGCATCAAAAACGATGCCGGCAAGTCTGAGGCGGAGGTCAAGGAGAGCGCCGAGTACCAGACGCTGGCCGAGGAGGCGAAGGCGGCCGAAGATGGTGTCGCCGACGAGCTGAAAGCGAACACGCAGAAGATCAAGATCATTGACGAACAGCTCGCCGCCGTCACGGACCCCTTCCAGAACGCGCGCGGGCAGATTACGGTCGTCAACTACCAGATAGAGACGGCGAAAGAGTCGAAGAAAGACAGCCTGCGACAAAAAGTCGCACGGATGAAGAACGAGAAGAGCACCATCTATCTTCCGGCGGACGACGGCTCGGGCAAGACCACGAAGCAGGAGTTGAACTACACGGACCTCGAAGCGCTTTACAACAAGCTGAAGAACGATAAGGCCAAGTGGTTGGACGAGAACGGCAAACTCCTGAAGGAGCCGACCGAGCTTAAAAAGAGGCGCGACGATTACCTCAAAGACCACATGATCGGGCTGACTCCCGCCCAGCTCAAAAGCATCGCCGAAAAATACGAGAAGAACTTCGACTACACCATCAAGCAGGTCAACGCCTCGGGCGGCGCGGTCATTGACCGTTGCGAGACCTGCCACCTCGGCGTGCGCGAGCCGCTGACTATCAAAGCCTCCGACATGGCACCGGACGGCCCCGGCAAAAAGCCGGACGAGTGGGCGCGCGCCTTCGTCAGCCACCCGAGCAAGGAACTGCTGACCATACACAACCCGGACAGGTTCGGCTGCGCGGGCTGCCACGGCGGCAACGGGCGCGCGACGACGAGCGTCACCAAGGGGCACGGCCGCCACCGCTTCTGGCTCCACCCGCTCTACGAGCGTGAGAACATGGAGGCGGGCTGCCAGCAGTGTCACACGCAGGACCGTGTGCTTGACGGCGCGAAGACGCTCAACCTCGGCAAAGACCTTTTCCAGAACCGCGGCTGCGTCGGCTGCCACCGCTCCGAGGGCTTCGACCGCGAAACGGACGCGCTCTCCAGCACGCGCCAGCAGATAATCCAGCTCGAAGAGACCATCCGCAACAACGAGCGTGAATCGCGGCAGGCGAAAGAAGCCATAGCCCACGTCACGGATGACGACGAGGGCAACGCAGAGGCCGCGCGGCTCGCCGCCCGCGCCGAGTCATTGACGGTCGCCAACAGCCTCGTCGCGGCCGAGATTGACCAGCTCAACATACAGTCGCGATACCTGATGCAGGACCAGAAGAAGGTCGGCCCGAATCTGAAGGACGTGCGCCTGAAGCTGGTCAAAGAGTGGATTCCCGAATGGCTCAAAGACCCGCAGGCGTTTCGGCCCGGAACCAAGATGCCGACCTTCTGGCGTCTGAACGCCGAGATGGCGCACGACACGCGCGCCGACGACGACCGCAAGGCCATCGCGGCTTATCTCTGGCAGGAAGGTTTCGACGGCAAGATGCCTTCGCAGGACCGCGCGCGCGGGAACGCCGCCAACGGCAAACAGCTTTTCGAGACGGTCGGCTGCATGGCGTGTCACTCCATTGGCGACGGCGAGTCGCCGACGGGCGGGACCTTCGCCGCCAACTTGCAGCGCGTCGGCGAGAAGGCCAACTTCGATTACATCGTGCGCTGGATTTACAATCCGCGCATACGCTGGCAGCCCTATTGTCCGAAAGAGAAGCGCGACATCACGCGCGAGGAGTACAGGGCCAAAAACTTGGCCTACCTCTTCGACACGGAGCAGTTCTCCACCTGCCCGAACGACGGCGCGGAACTTCAGGTGCAGAACATGACGGTGATGCCCAACTTCCGCCTGACGATTGACGAGGCGCGCGACATCGCCAGCTATCTCTTCTCGCTCTCGCAAGGAAACTCCTTCCGCGACAGCGCGGCCTCGTCCTACATGGACGACCCCAATCTTAAAGAGCGCGGCTATACGCTCATCAAGCAATACGGGTGCGCCGGGTGTCACGAAATTCGCGGCTTCGAGGAGGAGCAGCGCATCGGCAAGGAGTTGACGGCCGAAGGCTCTACGCCCATCGAGCGCCTGGACTTCGCGCTCATGACGCAGAAGGCGGAGAAGGGAATCGACCCGGAGACCGGGAAGCAGACCGAAGAGTGGTACAACCACAAGGGCTTCTTCGAACACAAGCTTGAGACGCCCTGGCTTTACGACCAGGGCAAGGAGAAGGAGCCGCAGGACCGCCTGCGGATGCCCGAGCCATATCTCACGCCCGAGTGGAAGAATGCGCTGACGACCTTCCTGATGGGGAGCGTCGGGACGGAGGGGGCGAACGTGCCCGCCTCGCTCTTCTACAGGCCGGACGACCAGCGCAAGGCCGTGCAGGACGGCTGGTGGGTCGTCAAGAAATATAACTGCATGGGCTGCCACAGCATTCAAGTCGGCCAGCGCTCCGTCCTAATGGACTTGCCGCTCTACCAGAACCCGGACTGGAAGGAGCAACTGCCGCCGAACCTGACGAGCGAGGGCGCACGCGTTGACCCGAACTGGCTCTTGCGGTTCCTGCACGACCCGTCGCTGACGGACCAGGGCGGCGG
>DATFCB010000432.1:0-2558 GCA_035253525.1 Pyrinomonadaceae bacterium
CGCACGCCTCTCGGCCTCCGGGGTGCGCGCGGGGTTGTTGATGACGGCCTCTATAATCGCGGGGGCACGAATCAAACGCTGCTGGTTGATCGTGATGAGTTCAAGGAGCGGGCCGTCGGCGGTCGTGCCCGCTAGGAGCGCGATGGCCTCGTCCGGCGTGTGCGCGTTGAGCGTGGCCGCCTCGTGTATCTCCCGACTCAGGTCCGGGCGCGCGGCCATGTAGCCGAGCACGGTGGGCGCGGTCTCCGCGCTCGACGCGAGGACGAGGAGCGAGTCACTTTCCTGCGCCGCGAGCGTCTCCTCGGCGGCCTGCGCGACCGCCTCGTCGTCGCTCGCGCGCAAGGCCACCAGGGCTTCGAGCATGTCCGCCTGGTCGAGCGGCAGCATCCCGCGCGCTGCGGCCATCTTCGCGCCCTTCGGGGCCGTGCCCGCGACAATGGCCTGCACGACCGGATTGGTTGATGTGGCGTTTGCGCTCATCGCGACGAAGAAAAAAAGGGACGCGGCCGGGCCGAATGTTCTAAATCGAGTTAAACTCTTAATGGCCTGCCGCCGCGCGCTCAATATAAATTAAAGTTGTATTCGATCTGAATGTACTGCGAGACGGGGCGACCGCCAATGGTCGCTGGCTCGAACTTAATCATGCGCGCCGCGCGGACAGCCCTCGTCGTCAAGCCGTAGCCGAGCGCCCTCTTCACGTACATGTTCTTGACGGTGCCGTCGGAGGAAAGAACGGCGCGCAGCACGACCGTGCCCTGTGCTCCGGCCTTGCGCGCTCCCGCACTGTACTGCGGCTCCGGCCTGCTCAAGAGGTGAGCTTTCTTCTCAACCTCTTTCGGAGAGAAAGTCGTGCGTGGGGCGTCATGCTTGTCCTCGGGCTCCGTCCGCCCGAAACGACGCCACGTCTCGACCTGCTCGCGCCACGTCTCGGCGTCCTCGTCGTTCGGGTTCAGTTTGAGAAACCTTTCCAGACTCTCTGCCGCCTCATGGTGGCGCTTGAGGTCGTAAGAGGCGAAGCTCTTCAGGATGAGAGCCTCCGGCATGTCCGGCCTGATTCGCAGCGCGGCCTCCGCCTCCTCCAGGGCTTTCGCCGCCTCGTCCTGCCTCAAGTGCGCTTCACCGACGGCGTAATGCACTTCGGCGCTCCGGTCGCCCAGTTCGAGGGCGCGACGCCCCTCGCGCAACGCCCCCGCCGCGTCGTTATTAAGGATTAGCGGCAGGGCCAATTTCGCGTGTGCGTCGGCAAACTCCGGGAGCAGTTTCACCACGGCCTCGAACGACGGACGCGCCGCATCCAACTCGCCCACGCTGTAGAGCGCCAGTCCCAGATAGTACTGGGCGTTCACGTCGTCTTCCCGCTCCTCGACCACCTTGCTCAGAGCGTTTAAGGCCGCCGTCATCTCGCCCCGCCTGTAAAGCTCTATGGCTTGCGCCGTGTCCTCGTTAAAGACCGGCGGCAACTGCTGCTGCTGCGCGCGGGCGACATCGGCCGCGACGCCGGTCAGCCAACACAGGCAGATGAGCGTCAGGGCGATAAGAAACGGTCTTGGAGTTACTAGGGGTGTGGACATCTTTAAGCTCGTCAGTAGAGATGGAAATTGTATTCGATTTGGATGAATTGAGAAACGGGGCGGCCGTCCTTCGTCGCCGGGACGAATTTAATCTTGCGCGCGGCCTTAACCGCCACCTCCGTCAGCCCGTAAGACAACGGGCGCAGTACTAAAATGTTTTGGACCGTCCCGTCCGCGGCAAACACGCCGCGCAGCACCACCGTCCCGCTGACCGAGTGGCTGCGCGCCTCCTGCGTGTATTGCGGCTCCGGCCTCGAAAGAATGCGCGCCTTGGTCGTCACCTGATTCGTAAAGAAGACCGTGCGCTCGTCGTCCGAAAGCTCCTTCTTCGCGTTCTCCGCGAAAGTCCGCAGGGTCGCCAGTTGCTCGCGCCAGACATCCTCTTGCGGCGGCGTGGGTTTTAACTGAAGATACTTTTCCAGACTGTCGGCCGCTTCCTTGAGCAGGTCGCCACTGCCTTTGGCCCGCCGCACGCGGGCCTCCCGCGTCTCGTTCTCCACGTAGTTGGTTCGCTGCGAGTAGAGCCCGAGCAGCACCTGGCTCTTCCACAGGAGCGCGGCCGCGAACTCGGGCTTCGCGGCCAGGGCCGCCCGGATGGACTCCAAGGCTTTGTCAGGCGCGTCCCGGCGCAGGTGCACGACGCTGGCGACGTAGTGCGCTTCAGAATTCTGTGGGTCGAGTGCGAGGGTCGCCTCCGCCTCGCGCAGGGCGTCCGGCAGTTTGTTTGAGAGGAGCAGGAAGTAGGCGAACCCCGCGCGCGCGGGCGCGAAGTCCGGGCGCAGCTTGACGGACTTTTCGACGGCCTTGCGCGCGTCCCTCGTGGCACCGTCGCGGTTGAGGGCGAGGCTCAGGTAGTACCACGCGTCGGCGTCCGTCTTATCCTGTTTGACGGCGGCGCGCAGGGCTTGGACCGCCGCCTTGATGTTCCCTTGCCGGTAGAGTTCTATGCCCCGCTCACGCTCCTGGGCGGCGACCGCCGAGGCGGCG
>DATFCB010000433.1:0-4287 GCA_035253525.1 Pyrinomonadaceae bacterium
AGTCTCCCGTGCGTGATGCCAAGCTGGTTGCCACCTGGGGGCGCATCTGGTGGCGCGGCCGCGGGACCGTGGAACTTCAGACGCGCACGGGCAACAGCGAGCGGCCCGACGCCACCTGGAGCGAATGGAGCGTGCCGTATAAAGACCCTGCGGGGGCGCAGATAGCCAGCCCGCGCGCGCGCTTCATACAATGGCGCGCGGTCCTGAAAGCGCCTGCGGGAGCGGCGGGGGCGAGCGCTCAGACGATGATGGAGGACGTGAGCCTGGCTTACCTGCCGCGCAACGTCGCGCCGGAAGTGATCAGCATCACGGCGCTGCCCGTCGGCGTCAGCCTTCAGCCGATCATACAGATTCAGGCGGACCCGAACATTGAAACTTCGGGGCTTGACCCTGCGCTGTTCGGGGCCGGGGCACAGGTCCCGCCGCGCCGCGTCTTCCAGCGCGGAGCCCGCTCGCTCCAATGGCAGGCCGAAGACCGCAACAACGACACGCTCGAATATTCGCTTTACTACCGCTCGCTCAACGAGAGCGATTTCCGCCTGCTCAAAGAGAAGCTGCGCGAAAACTTTTACACCGTGGACGCTGCGGCGCTGGCCGACGGGCGTTACGTCTTCAGGGTCGTCGCCACGGACGCGCCGGACAACCCTGGCGGGCAGGCGCTGACGAGCGAACGCACGAGCGAGCCTGTGGACGTGGACAACACGCCGCCCGTGGTCCGCGCGGCCGGCACGCCGCAGGTGGCCGGCGACCACGTCCGCGCGGCGTTCGAGGCGGAAGACGTGACCGGAATGGTCAAACGGGCCGATTACAGTGTTGACGGCGCGGCGTGGCGCTCGGCCTACCCGGACGACGGCATCGCCGACAGCCCGCGCGAGCGCTACTCTTTCGACCTCCCCCTGACGGGGCCGGGCGAGCACACAATCTCCCTGCGCGCCTACGACCTGAGCGGCAACGTCGGCAGCATCAGAATTACGGTAAAAAAGCCGTAAATCAAAAGCTCGTAAATCGTGAATCGTAAATCGAAAGAGCGTTCTCCGATTCACGATTCACGATTTACGGCCTTTATACCGTATCGTGCGAGAGTCGTCGGAAAGCGTGCGCCGAGCCGGAATAGCTGTTAAGCTATCGTTTGTGTATGTGGGACGGGGCCGCGCGCGGTCGCGTGGCACCCATCTTGCAGTGGCTTGAGACGGCGCGTCTCTTCTCTCTCCCTCCCATGCGCGCACATGTGAAAGAGACATGAGGAGGCCACTGAAGTAGTTATGGATAAGTTGAAGCGAGTATTCATGGCAGCCCTGATGTGCTGCGTCGTCTCTGCCGGCGCGTTCGCGCAGAGGCGGCAGGACCCGAAGGACCCGCCACCGAAGTCCAACGAGCAGCCGAAGGTCAAGGTTGAAAAGAAGGACCCGCCGCCCGACAGGAGGGAGCCGAAGGGCAACGACAACAAAAGACCTTGACGTTGCGATTAAAGACTTTCTCAGTCAGTTCTTGCCGGATTGACCGTTCGATAAAGAAACCCGCGCACCCTTTGACCAGGACGCGGGTTTCATCGCTTACAGAGGAACCCCGAGGGTAATGAAGCTCACGCGCTCCCGTTCAAACATTCTTTCTCTCGCCCAGACGGCCCTGCTCATCTTGGCCCTCTCGCTGTCGGGAGGCTTCGTCCAGACAGCCAGCGGGCAAAGCGGCGTCCGCGAACGCCTGGTCGAGCGTGCGAGCCAGATTACGGGCGACGATTTCCCGGTCTACGTCAAGACCGAGCGCGGCGCGCAGGTCTTCGCGCGGACGGAGCCACGACGAGAAGTGCTCGACGCGATTGACGACGGCCTGACAGAGCTTTTCAACATCTCGCGCCGCCACGGCTACCGCGCCCGACTCGATTACTCTCAATACGTCATCTTCATCGCGCGAGCCGACCGGACCAAAGACAGCAGCGGCGCTTACTCGCCCGACATAGCCATCCCGGCAGGGCAATACAGTGGGAGCGACTACGACCAGGGCGGCTACGTCTACGCCGCCGGGATGGTGATGGCTTACAACCCCTGCGCATTCATCATCGCCGAGCACGACCGGGACATGCCGCGCATCTCCAACGTCGTCCGCTACGAGGGCGAGCACCTCATCCTCTACCACAACGACCGCTCCCTCTACACACGAACGGCGGACCACAGTCGCGGCGGCGGCCACCCGATACTTGAGTAGTCTGGATAAAATTCGAGAAATGAAAACGGCCACCGCTCGAGTGGCCGTCGTCATTTAATGTCTTGGTGCCCGCTAATGGATTCGAACCATTGACCCCTCGCGTGTGAAGCGAGTGCTCTACCACTGAGCCAAGCGGGCTTTCTCTTTTTTAAGGACGCGGCATCCTAGCAAGGCGGCTTCAGTAGCGTCAAGCTGGCGAAGCCGCGTGAATTTGCCGCTCGGACTACTGCGCGAGGGGCGCGTCGTCCGGCCCGGCGGGTTGCTGGTCGTTGACTTTAACCGTGTCGGAATTGGCGTCGAGGTAGTAGTGATTTCTGCCGGTCGCGCCCAGTCCCTCGCCCTGCTGCGGGTCGGCGTTGATGGTGTAGAAGGGCGGCTGTCCGCTCGCCTTCGGCGTGATCTTCATCGTGAAGATGTAGCCGCTGACGACGGGCGCGTCGCCCGCGAAACGCCTGTCCAGGTTGACCTCGGTGATCAACTGGTCGAACGTGCCGAAGGCGTTGCCGTTCTTCTGCTTGATGTAGAGCCGCTGGTTGACGGCGATGTTCTGTAGCGTCTTGACGGCGGCGGCCTCGTTGCCGGCGCGCGTGATGGCCTGGTAGGCTGGGATGCCGACGGCTACCAGGATGCCTATGATCGCGATGACGATCATCAGCTCGATGAGAGAGAAGCCGCGGGCTCTGATATGGCGTTTGCGATTATGTTCTGTCATGTTTGCACCTCACGAATATAATTCACGATTCAATTACTCTGTGGTTCCGAAAGTTCTAGATGACTGCGGGGGACCATTGCGTTTCCGGCATCGCGAGGGATTTTACTACATCATGCCTCGACGCGTCACATGGCGGGCGGGGGCGAGCGTGACAAAGCCTACACCAGCTTTTCAACGTGCGGCATCGCGCTTGAGCATGTAGAATGGGCGGCACGGCACTAATCGAACAGAAGCAGGAAAGCCTCTATGCGAAGATTGCAGGCGGCAGATAGGGAAGCGGAGCAGAGCGTCCAGGCCGCGGTCGGTAAGATCGAAGAACTACAGGCCGCGGTCGAGCAGGTCATACGGGGGAAGTCCGAGGCCGTGCGCCTGGCAATCGTGACGCTCATCGCGGGCGGACACCTCCTCGTCGAAGACGCGCCCGGCGTCGGCAAGACGACGCTGGCACACGCCCTGGCCCGCGCGCTCGACTGCACCTTCCAGCGCATCCAATTCACCTCGGACCTGCTGCCCTCGGATGTCATCGGCCTCTCCGTCTACAATCAGCACATGGGCGTCTTCGATTGGAAGCCTGGGCCAGTTTTCGCCAACGTTGTCCTGGCGGACGAGATCAATCGCACGACTCCGAAGACGCAGTCGGCGCTCCTCGAAGCGATGGCCGAGGGCCACGTCACAGTGGAAGGAGCGACGCGGCCGCTGCCCGCGCCCTTCATCGTCGTCGCCACGCAGAACCCGATAGAGCACCACGGCACATATCCGCTGCCGGAGTCTCAACTCGACCGCTTCATGCTGCGGCTGCGCATAGGCTATCCGGGCGCGGACGACGAGAGAAAAATCCTGCGTGACCGCGAGCGCACCGACCCGCTGCTCGAACTACGCCCCGTCATGTCCGGCGAGGACATACTGGAATTGCAGCGACAAGTCTCGGAAATCTCCGTTGACGACGCGCTCGTGGACTACCTGATGAGGATAGTCAACGCGACGCGCGAGACGGAGATGCTGGACCTGGGGGTGAGCCCACGCGGCACGCTCGCGCTCTTCCGCGCGGCGCAGGCGCTGGCGCTGACCGAGGAGCGCACCTACTGCGTCCCGGACGACATCAAGCGCCTGGTGCTCCCCGTCTTCGCGCACCGCCTCCTCGTCAGTTCGCGCTTCTCCTCTTCGCTTCGCCGCAGCGAGGAGGCAGAGGCCGTGCTCAAAGAGATTATGAAGACGGTCAGCGTTCCGCTCTAAAAGCAGATGTCAGATGTTAGATGCTAGATGCCGGTCTCTCGCTTTTAACTAACATTTGACATCTAACATCTGACATCTATGAAGAAGTGGCGTAACGCGATCTTGGGCACGCTGCTGGTGCTGCTGGGGCTGGGGATGTC
>DATFCB010000434.1:0-5194 GCA_035253525.1 Pyrinomonadaceae bacterium
CGCCTCGTTGTAAATCTTCTCGTAGCGCCCGCCCGCCACGTCCTCGCTCACGGCGTCCACGGTCGCGCGCGCCTCCGCGGGGACGCCGCCGCGGTTCGCCTTCAACGCGCAGGCGGAGAATGCAAAATTAAGAATTAAAAATGCAAAAAGAAGGCTGAGGACCACTTTGAATTTAACTTTGATTTCCGCCTCCATTTTGAATTTTACATTTTTAATTTTGCATTTTTTCACAGCTCTATCCACGGCGTCGGCTCTTTGGCGTAGGCGAGACTGATTTCCGTCTCGGCCTGAAAGAGCGGGGCGCGCTCCCTGAGCGCCAGCTCGGCGGAGATTTTGGCGACGTAGGGGTTGTTGGCGCGCTGCGACAAATGGGCCAAAACGACGTGGCGCGCCGTGCCGTCGAAGCCATCGCGCAGCCAGTCGGCCACGTCCTCGTTCGAGAGGTGGCCCGTGCGCGACAATATCCTCTGCTTCAACTCCCAGGGGTAAACGTCGCACGCCTTGAGCATGTCGCGGCTGTGGTTCGACTCGATGACGATTGCCGCGCAGCCGCGCAGGCGTTCGGTGATGAGCGTCGTGATGTGGCCGAAGTCCATCAGGGTCGCGATGCAGACGCCCGCGTGCGTGGCCGTGAAGCCGAAGTTGTCGGCCGCGTCGTGCGGGATCGTGAACGGGTGGAAATCAATCGCGCCGACGCGGAAATCTTTGCTCGACTCGATCTCGACGGTGCGGTCGCGCAGCACGTCCGCGCGCTTGCGCGGCTCGTCCGAAGAGCGCGAGCTGTGTTCGCTGAGGTATGCCTCAAGCGTCTGGCCGGAGATGAAGACGGGGCAGTCGAGGCTCTTCAGGAGCACGCGCAGGCCGCCCGCGTGGTCGCCGTGCTCGTGCGTGATGACGACGCCGTCAAGCCGTGACGGGTCACACCCCACCAGCCCGAGCCGCCGCACGATCTCTTTGGCGCTCATCCCGGCGTCCACCAGCACATGCGTCCCGCCCGCCGCGATGAGAATCGCGTTGCCGGTCGAGCCGCTTCCGAGAACAGTAAATTTCATAAGTGATAAGTGACAAGTGATAAGTGATAAGTAAAAGAAAGACGGTCTTTCTTATCACTCATCACTTATCACTTATCACCGCTTCCAGGTGGAGCCGTCCGAGTATTCGAGCTTGGTGATCTCGACGCTCTGCTTGCCGGTCGCGATGTGGCTCGTCTTGTCTTTCGGGTCAAGCCCGAGGCCGACCGTGAGCGTCTGCGTCTCGCCCGGAAGAATCTGCTGCTTGGAATGTAGCTTGTAACGCTTCAATTCCTTGCGCTCCTTCTCGTCCGTGAAGACGTATTCCCAGGAGACTGCCTTGATGGCCTTCGCGCCGGTGTTCTTGAGCGTCACCCTGGCCGTGTATTTGAAAACGTAAACGGTCCCGCGCGCGATCTTGTGCGAGGGGATGTCGTTCGCGCCGCTTTCGTTATGCTTGAGCGTCTCGGCGCTGCCGTAGCCCGCATATTTCCACTCGAAGCTGAGGACCGTTACGTCCGGCGCGTGAGCATCTCGGTCGAAGGCCCGCGCCGCGCAAACCGCGGCCAGCGCCGCCAGCAAGACTAACGTCAGTGCCGCCCTCATGGTCGCCTCCTTCCATCAGCGCGCGCTTAGATTTCCAGGCGCGCGCGGTCAACGCGGAAGCCGTTGAGGTCGCCGAGCGCGGCGAGCGCCAGGCCCTCGGAGGTGAAGTACGCGCGCGCGATTCGCCGCAGGTCTTCGACCGTGACGGCTTCGAGGCGGCTGATGACTTCGTCCGGCGAGATGCGGCGACCGTGTATGATCTCCTGCCGCGCCAGCGCGCCGGCGCGCACGCTCGAAGATTCGAGGCCGAGCAGGATGGACGAAACCGCTTGATCTTTGACTAACTTCAACTCTTCTTCCGGCACATCCTCGCGCACGACGCGGCGAAGCTCCGTGAGCGAGAGGTCAACGACTTCGTCGAGCTGTTCGGGCGAAGTCCCTGCGTAGATGGCGAAGACGCCTACGTCGGAGAAGGCGCTCGCGCCCGCGCCGACGGAGTAGGCCAGGCCGCGCTCCTCGCGTATGGACTGCCAGAGGCGGCTGCTCGTCCCGCCGCCGATGACGTTGGCGAGCAGGCTCGCGGCGAAACGCTCCTCGCTCCGCGCTGAAGGCCAGGGGGCTGCGATGATGAGATGCGCCTGCTCAAGCTCTTTCTTCCGCTCGATGAGAATCGGCGCGGAAGGCTGCGGCTTGACCAATTGGCCCGGCACGTTTGAAGAGTTGCTGTCCTCTGGCGCTGACGCCGCGGGGAAGGCGCGCTCGGCCATCTCGACCAGTTGCGCGTGGCTGACGTTTCCGGCGGCGGCTATGACCAGATTGCGAGCATGAAACTCGCGCTCGTGAAAATCTGCCGTCTTGACTTCGTCGAAAGAGGAGACGGTCGTGGCGGTCCCTTCTATGGGGCGGCCGAGCGGCTGGTCCGGGAAGTAGGCGGCGTTAAAAAGCTCGCCCAGAAACTCGTCCGGCGTGTCCTCGACCATCTTCATCTCTTCGAGGATGACCTTCTGCTCGCGCTGCAAGTCCTCGCGGTCGAAGCGCGGGTGTGCGAGCATGTCGGCCAGGAGGTCGAAGGCGTGCGGGAGCCCGGCGTCCGTCACCTTCATGGTAAAGCCCGTGACCTCGTGGGTCGTGAAAGCGTCGAGGTGGCCGCCGAGGCGGTCGGATTCGACGGCGATGTCGAGCGCGGTGCGGCGCGTCGTCCCCTTGAAGACGGCGTGTTCTATGAAATGGCAGATGCCGTTAAGCTCTGGTTGTTCGTGGCGCGAGCCGCGCCGCGCCCAGATGCCCACGGTCACCGAGCGCAGGCCCGGCATGTGCTCCGTCAGAACGGTGAGACCGTTCGGGAGCCTCGTTGACTGAATCTGGTCTGTCATATTGCTTAGAATTATTTGACTCCGGCTGGCGAAAAACGTGCGCGTTTATTAAGAGAGTATCGTAACACGCGGTAAAACTGGGCCGCAAACGGGGGAAAGGCAGTAGTCAGTTTTCAGTTTTCAGTTTTCAGTTAAAAGCTCTGGTATGGGGTCTTGAATCTTAAAAGTTAAGGTTCGAGGCTGCCGTCACTCAATTACTGAAGACTGAAAACTGACTACTGAAAACTGATTACTGACAACTGTTCCAAGGCATCCGGCATCCGACATCCAGCATCTTTCGGCTAACAGATTGCTTGACATGCCTCGTGCGTTGGCGGAAAATAACGGCTTCGCAAGCGGGGTCAGCTCATCTACGAAGGCAAACAGTAAAAAAGGGAAAAGTTATCAAGCGTCTCTCCAAAGCCTTTTCCTTTCGTTTTGCCTTGTCTGCGCCCGGAGGTTTTACCGAGATGAGGAAAACTTTGCGCGTCGGAATGGCGCTCGCCGCTCTCGCAGTTGTTGTGTGCGGGGCGGGAGCGCCGCAAGTTTTTGCGGGCGGGAGGGTCGCGACCGTCAGCGGCTCGGTCCTGGACAGTAAGGGTAAACCGATTGCGGGCGCGGTCGTCTCGGTCATCAAAGACGGCGCGGACGAAGTCATCAAACAAGTCAAGAGCGCGGCGGACGGCAGCTTCATCGCCAAAATCTCGCCGGGCCGCTACAGCCTGCGCGCCGTCGCCGCCGGCTTCAACGCAGTCCTCTTCTACGCCGTGCAGGTCCGCCCCGCCGACGAAGTCGTCTACCGCTTCAACCTCGAACCCGTTGGCTCAGGCCGGACCGCGCCCGAGCGGCGCAAAGACCGCGACGACCGCAAATGGATGCTCCGCTCGCGCGCAGGCAATCGTTCCATTTTCCAGGCGGGCGAGGGCGAGGACGCGACCGTCAACGCCGTGCTCGCTGCGCAGGAAGATTTAGAGGCGGCCTCCGGCGAGCCTTACGAAGTCGTGACCACGCCGGGCGAAGAAGAAGAGAGCGCTGGCTCGACCGCACGCATGCAGGGCGTCGTTGAGACCTACGTCGCCTCGTCTTCCGGCGCGAACTCTTTGAACTTCGCCGGGGTGAATTTCGCGCTGGCGCGGCCCATGAGCGGGCGCGTGGATTTAATCTTCGCGGGGCAGACGGGCATTGGCCGAGGTGCGCCGCAGCGGCTGGAGGTCACTGCCTCCGTCCGCGCCAACGACACGCACCGCCTGAAATTTAGCGCCGCAGGCGGCCTGCTCAACAGCTACGGGCCACAGCTTGAGTCGCGCGAAGAAGGCTCGCTCGGGCAGGTTTCGCTGCGCGCTGTTGACGAGTGGGTGGTCCGCGACGGCATCGTGGTCGTGCTCGGTCTGGACTATTCGCGCTTCCTGGGTGCGAGCGGGGCGCAGGCTATTAGCCCGCGCTTCGGCGTACAGTTCGACGCCAACCCGAAGACGCGCATCCGTGCGGCCTACGCGCCCGCGACGACCGACTGGGCGAGTGCGGCGCAATCAATCGCCGAGTTCGAGGACAGCCGCGTGATTTTCCGCGAGCCCGAATCTACGCCCGTGGCTTACGTTGACGGCCGCGCCGTGATGGAGCGCAGTCATCGGCTGGAGTTCGGCGTCGAGCGCGTCCTGGACAACGAGTCCAGCATCGAGGCGACGGCCTTTTTTGACGCGACCTCCAACAGGGGCGTCGGATTATTCGGAGCGCCGCTCTCCGCTTTCGCGGGCGAGGCGGGCGCGCCGCTCCTGACCGTGGCGAACCAGGAAGGGGCCGCGCGCGGTGTCCGCGTCGTTTACGCGCGCCGCATCAGCAGCGTCCTACACGCGTCGGCAGGGTACGCATTCGGGCGCGGCCAGCAGCTTTCGGCCAGGAGGCTGACAAACCCGTCGGAGTTTTTTGACGACGGCTTCTTTCAGACCGCGGCCATAGAGATGAGCGCGCACCTGGATTCCGGGACGCGCGTCCGCACCATCTTCCGCTTCAGCCCGCGCGCGACCGTCTTCGCCATTGACCCGTTCGCCGGGCGGCTGGCGGTCTACGACCCCAGCCTGAGCATTCTCATCACACAGGAGTTGCCCAGCTTCGGGCTGCCCGTTCGCGCGCAGGCCGTGATTGACGCGCGCAACCTGCTCGACGCGCAGGCCACCACGGAGGACGGCGAGACGTTCATGTCCGTTGACGCCGGGCGGCGCTCGGTTCGCGGCGGCATCTCTGTCAGGTTCTAAGAGCAGTGGTCAGTGGTCAGTGGTCGGTGGTCAG
>DATFCB010000435.1:0-6209 GCA_035253525.1 Pyrinomonadaceae bacterium
CAACAGGCGGAAAGTTATCACACCTTCCGACTCTCCGCCGATAAAAAATTTGTGAGCACCCCTTAGCGGCTTTGCTCCTCTGCGTGAGATGTATTGGTTTTCTCTCGCAAAGCCGCAAAGAAGTTGAGTCTTCTGCCTAACCTCGCGCGCGTTCTGCTCTGCGCCGTGTCGAGCGCGCCAGGCGGCGGCGGGCGCGCGTGCTCGCGCCGAGCGCGAAGATTAACGTCTCGGCGAAGCGCGGGACGAACGCCGCCCGCCGCATCATGGCACACACGCGCAGGCGTGCGCCGAAAGTCTTGCGGTAAAGGGCTCGGTAGTCCGTCGCCGCTCCCTCGAACGAAGCGCCGCCGCGAAGCGCAATGAGGTGACGCGCGACCACGCGCGCCGCGAGTTCCCCGCTTTCCAAGGCCATCAACATCCCGCTGCCGGTGAAAGGGTCTATGAACGCCGCCGCGTCGCCGATTGCCAAGAGCCCCGCCGCCGGGACAATCGCGCGGCGGCCGAAGCCTTCGAGCGCGACGGCCAGCCAGTCTGATTGGACGCGCGCGTGCTCTAATGTTTGCGCCGCCCTTTGATTCTTCATCAGGACTTCGCGCATCACGCGCAGCGCGTCGCCCCCGCACGCGCGCACGTCGCGCGCCCTGGCGATGAAGCAGAGGTTGCTCAACCCATTTTCCACGCGGTTCAATCCGCCGTAGCCGCCCCGGTAGAAGTAGATTTCGCAGTGACGCGCCGCGCCGCGCGCTTCTTCCAGGTGAGCCTTGAACGCCACCAGACGCGGGCGGCGCGTCCGCGCGCGTCGGCCGTCAGTCTCCTCTCTTTCGGCCAGACGCGCGAGCGAGCGCGCACGGCCCGTCGCATCCAACGCGACCAGCGAGTTGACTTCGAGCACGCGCCCGTCTTTCCTGAAAGACAAGCCTCGCACGCGCCCGGCATCTGTGAGCACGCGGACGGCCTGCGCTTCTTCGAGGACTTCGACGCCGGCCGAGCGTGCGCGCGCCAAAAGTCGCGCGTCCATCTCCGCGCGGCTCAGGCCCAGGGCCGAGGCGCTCGCGCCGCCAAACCACTCGCTCGGAACATTGACGCTCCTCCCGCTCCTTGTATAAAAGCGCGTCTCGGTCAATTGCGCGCCGCCCGCATCAAGCATACGGTCCATGACGCCGAGGCGCGCGAAGTGCCCCAGGCACTCGGGCGAGATGAACTCGCCGCACAGCTTCGCGCGCGGGAAACGCTTCTGCTCCGCGACGAGCACGCGCGCCCCCTGCATTGCCAGGTGAATCGCCGCGCTCGCGCCCGCCGGCCCCCCGCCCGCGATCACCACGTCGTAGCTGTTCGCTGCTTTACTCACCACTCGATGCCCCGCTGCCGCTCCCGCTCATGACTAAGCGAAAAGGAAAGCGCCGCTCGACGCTGCAACCGGCGAGGCGCGTCTGCTTGCACAACCGATTCAACTCGCGCGGGCGGAAGCCGCGCAGGATGGAGAGCGCGCCGTCCTCGCGTATCAGGCGATTGTGCAGGAAGAGGCGGCCCACGGTCGTGTAAAGAAAGTAGGCGAGCGGGTGGCGGTGCAGGTCTATGACGAAGACCTTGCGGCGCGCGACGCGGCCCAGTTCGTTCAGGATGTGCACGACCTGCTCGTCCCTGAAATGATGCGCGAAGAGCGAGCAGATGGCGTAATCGAAACACCCATCATTGAAAGGCAGACGGAGCGCGTCGCCGCGCAACGCGTGAATGGAACTGAACGCCGCCGACTCTTCCCTGATGGCCCTGGCCGAGCGCGCGTTCAGCTCTACCCCGACGAGCAGCGCTTCCCTTCCGCTCTCGCGCGCCCAACGCGCGATTATCCGCAGCAACTCCCCAGAGCCCGCGCCTACATCCAAGACGGAAAAACTCTTCAACCCTTCCCGCTCCACCTCCGCCAGCAGCGAGCGCCTGAGCGCCCGCGCGTCTCCCAGAAAACGGTTCACGCGCCGCAACTCCACCAGACAACCCTCGTACTCCTCCGGCGTGTAGTCGCCCTTATCCAGGTGCTCCAACTCCGAGCTACGCTTTTGGAAACGACTGAACATCACAAGTGATAAGTGATAAGTGATAAGTGATGAGTAAAAGAAAGAAGGTTCTTACTTATCACTCATCACTCATCACTTATCACTGCTTTTCTATAATTAGCGCGCTGTTCTTCGAGCCGAAGCCGATGCAGTTGCAGAGGGCGACGCGCACGTCCGCGTGGCGCGCTTCGTTGGGCACGTAGTCCAGGTCGCAGTCCGGGTCCGGCTCGTCCAGGTTGATCGTCGGCGCGATGACGCCTCTGTGCATCGCGCAGAGCGCCGCGCCGAGTCCGGCCGCGCCGCTCGCGCCCTGCGGGTGGCCGACCTGCGACTTGGTCGCGGACATGGGGATGCGCCGCGCCTCCTCGCCAAACGCAAGCTTGAGCGCGTGCGTCTCTATGCGGTCGTTCAAAAGCGTGGACGTGCCGTGCAAGTTGACGTAATCAATCTCCGCAGGAGTGCGCCCCGCATCGCGCAAGGCGAGCGTCATGGCGCGCGCCGGTTCGTCGCCCGTCTCTTCCAGCCGCACACGATGATAGGCGTCGCACGTCGCACCGTAGCCCGTGATTTCCGCGTAGATGTCCGCGCCGCGCCGTAGCGCCCGCTCGCATTCTTCGAGGACGTAAATCCACGCGCCCTCGCCGAGCACGATGCCTGAGCGGTCGCGCGAGAAGGGCCTTGAGGCGCGGTGCGGCTCGTCGTTCCATTCGTTTGTCAGGACGGTCATCAAGTTGAACGCGGCGAGGATGCCGGGCGCGAGCGGGGCGTCAACGCCGCCCGCGATCATCACCTCCTGGCGGCCCATAGCGATGTGCTCTGTGGCGTAAGCCAGTGCGTCCGTCGAACTGGTGCAGCCGGTCGAGACGATGTGCGAGAGGCCGCGCAGGCCGAAGACCATCGAAAGCTCTGAGGAGAGACCGCCGTGCGTTGACGAAGGGATGGTGTAGACGCTCGCCTTGTAGGTCGGGCCGACGTACCAGTATTCGTACTGCTTTTCGGTGAAGGCCAGGCCGCCGCCGCCCGTGCCGAGGATGACGCCGATCTCGCGCCGCTCGTCGAGCGAGAGATCAGACGGGTGTATGCGCGCGTCTTCAAGCGCCTCGCGCGCGGCCGCGAGCGCGAGCGGGACCGTGCGCGGGACGTGCTTGCGGTCTTTCGGGTTGAGCTGCGCCTCCCAATCGAAGTCGCGCACCTGGGCCGCGATCTTGACGGGCGAAGCAGACACGTCGAACGTCTCTATGCGCCGCACGCCGCTCTCGCCCTGTTGGAGAGCGCGCCAGAAAGCCTCGCGCCCGACGCCGATGGGCGTCACGCAGCCCATTCCGGTAATGACAACGCGACGCGCTTCTCTCATTCGTCTCATCATAACGTCTCGGAAATTTCCCAAGGAGCTTTTGACCCGGCCTGGTCTAGGGAGTTCGGCTTAGCATAACACCGCACGCCCGCCAATTAGAATAGTCAGAGAGGAGAAATAAGAAGGCGCGCTTCCCGGAATCCAGGGAAGCGCGCCCTTCGGTTTTACCCGATTTCAATCAAAAGCTCAGGAATTCGGTTGCTGTGAGCCGCCTTCGATTTTGGTCCCGCACTCGTTACAGAACTTGGCTCCGGGGCCGACTTCTGCCTGGCAGTTCGGGCACTTCGGCTTCTCCTGCTTGGCCCCGCATTCGTTGCAGAACTTCGCGCCCTCCTGAAGCTGCGCGCCGCACTTGACGCACGGGACGGTCTTACTTGCGACCTGAAGCTGTGCGCCGCACTCGTTGCAGAACTTGCCTGCACCCGTGTTGGACGCGCCGCACTTCGGACACTTGACGGCCGCGCCGCCGCCCTGTGGCTGCTGCTGCGGCTGGTTCATGGCGTTGCCCATCTGGCCCATCATCTGGTTGCCGATGGCGAAGCCCGCTCCCAAGCCAGCGCCCATCCCGGCACCACCCGAAGGGTTCTGCGCCGCGTCGCGCATGGCGTCCGCCGCCTGGAACTGCGCGTAGCGGCCCACGTCGCCGATGACGCCCATCGAAGTGCGCTTGTCCATCGCCGCCTCGACCTCGGGCGGAAGACTAATGTTCTCGACGAAGAACTTGGTCAGCTCAAGCCCGTAAGTCTTGAACTCCTCGTTCAGCTTCGTGCGCGCGAACTGGCTCAACTCGTCGTAGTTCGAGGCCAAATCGAGCGCGGGGATTTTCGATTCGCCGAGCGCGTCCGTAAAACTGCTGACGAGCGTGCGCTTCAACTGGCCCTCTATGTCTTCGGTCTCGAAGTGGCCGTTTGTGCCTGCGACTTCCTTGATGAAGGTGCGCGGGTCGGCGACGCGAATCGAGTAGATGCCGAAGGCGCGCAGGCGCACCATGCCGAAGTCGGCGTCGCGCATCATGATCGGGTTCATCGTGCCCCACTTGAGGTCCGTGAACTGCTTGGTGTTGGCGAAATAGACTTCGGATTTGAAGGGCGAGTTGAAGCCGTACTTCCACGCGCCGAGCTTGCTGAGGATGGGTGTGTTGCCGCCGTTGATGGTGTAGCGGCCAGGGGTGAACACGTCCGCGATCTGCCCCTCGAAGACGAAGACGGCGACCTGCGACTCTCTGACGATGAGCTGCGCGCCGTTCTTGATCTCCTGCCCGCGGACGGGGAAGCGATAGAGCATAGTGTTGCCGGATTCGTCCAGCCACTCTATGACTTCAATAAACTGTGCCTTGATGGCGTCGAAAATTCCCATGTTACTTCAACTCTCCTTTTTCGCGGCTCAAAGGTTCTTCGGACAGTTCGCGGCCGCCGGTATTATACGCGCGTGCGCGCCACAGGGTTCAAGCGCCCACGGCGGCGCTGGCACACGACGCTTTGCGCGTGAGAATATTGCACAAAAGAGTGCGTGATGGAAGGGCGGAAGGGCGCGCGGGAAGGGCGCGTTTCAAAACCAAAGCTCAACCCCTTCGCGTCTTTGCGCCTTTGCGTGAAAGATTCAGTTTTCTCTCGCAAAGGCGCAAAGACGCGAAGGGGTTAAGTTCTCGGGCGGCTTGAGTTTTGAAATAGCTTCTGCTGTTCGAGCTTCGACGCTCTTACGGCGCGGGGACAAGGAACACGTTCCACGCCCAGCGGCCGACCCGCGCCTTTCGCGCGTCGTCCACTTTGGCACGCCAGAGGAATTGATTCCCGTGCTCGTCTCTTCGACTAGACCATCTGTAATCGAGGTGTATGGCCGTCACGTCGAGCGACGGCAGAGTGTGCAACTCGCTCGCCTCCGAGATGCCGTTGTGGTTCGCGTCCTGCCAGAGACGCAAGGAAGAGAAGATGGCGTCGCGGCTATCTATCACCCTGTCGCGGTTGCCGCCGTTCTTCGTCCAATCATACTCTTGGAGCGCGAGGAACCCGTTCGGCTCTCCCGACGACTCTTGCGGCGTGTAGTTGCCGAACAACTCCGCGCCGTCGTCAATCGTGCCGTTGCCGTCGCGGTCGAGGGCGAGCCAGGCGTCGTCCGAATCGGCGGCCGTCCAGGATATTCTTTCCTTTACTCCGTCGCCGTTGATGTCGAACTCCACTCCGCCCGCGTAGCCCGTCAGGTCGAAGCCGTTGCCCAATGGGTCTATCACTATGGGGCTGGAGTTGCAGACACAGGCGCACCATGACCTGCTCCAAATCGAGCCGGGGCCACAAGTGGTGCCCTCCGGCGGAACTTCACACTCGCCCGTGGAGGGGCCGGTGCCAGTCAGAACACTGCACCCTCGAAGTACCTCAGTGTACTTACCATCATTAGGTGATTTTATGTTCGTCCTATCTTCCCCAACCTTCTCACCCAGTTCGCCGCGCCCGAGCGGACCGCGAAAGGCTCCTGGCTGACCATCTCTCGGACTTGATGAAGGACAGTTAAAGTTAGTGGCTTTCCTGCCCGGCGCTCCGCCCGCCCCGGACGCTCCCGGAAGACCACCGTCGCCTTGTTCTCCGCCGGGGCCGCCATTTCCACCATCTGGGTTAGGGCTAATTATTCCGATGAAGTTATCCGGGATTTTGACGGTGATATTTGCCCCGTTTCCGCCGAAACCGCCAGGGCCGCCGTTTCCTCCCCTACCTCCTCTACCACCCTGCCCGGAGGACCCACCGTCACCACCATTGCCCGCACCTCCCGCCGCGCAGGGGCAATCAACTCCGTCACCACCGCGCCCCCCTTCCGCG
>DATFCB010000436.1:0-9334 GCA_035253525.1 Pyrinomonadaceae bacterium
AGCGCACGAGCAGTTCCCCGCTGCCGCGGCCGATGAAGCCGCCCACGTCGCCCCCGACGAACGTCTCGCCGGAGAGCCCGAGCGTCTGGTACATCGGCAGGCTCAAGGCCAGCGCCTCCCAGGTGCTGTTGGTGTCGCCTATCCACATGGTCGAGTAACGCTGGATGCCGGCGTAAGCGGCGCGCGTGATGACGTACGGGCGTTTGTCCGGCGCGAGTCTTTCAAGTCCCTCGTAGGTCGCGCGCGACATCAGGAGCGCGAACGTGTTGCGATTCTTGGCGTGCGTGGACTTCTCGCCCTCGTCGTAGCTGACAACATCCATCTGGTTCTTGCCCGTCTGGTCAACGAAGTCCGAAGGCTCGTTCATGTCGTTCCAGATTCCGGCGACGCCCTGGTCCAGATATGCGCGGTGGAGGTCGCCCCACCAGCGGCGCGCGTCCGGCAGCGTGTAATCAACGAAGACGCTGTCGCCGGGCCAGACTTTCGGGATGAAAAGCTTCCCGCCCTTGCGCTTCTGGAAATAATCTTTCTCTAGCCCCTGGTTGAGGACGTAATAGCTCTTATCCTGCGGAGCGAGTTCCGGGTTAGGAGTGTTCGCGGCGTCGCGCGTGTCCTTCGCGGGCGTCTGGTGCTTGACGCCGGGGTCAACGATGGTGACGACCTTGACGCCCTGCTGCCTGAGACGCTCCGTGAATCCTTTCGGGTTCGGGAAGCGGCTCGTGTCCCAGGTGAAGACGCGATAAGCCTGCATATAGTCAATGTCCAGGTGTAGCACGTCGAGCGGCAAATCTCTTTCGCGGTACTGCCGAACGACCTCTTCGGCCATCGTGTCCGGGTAGTAGCTCCAGCGGCTCTGCTGGTGGCCCAGAGACCATAACGGCGGCAGTTGCACGCGGCCCGTCAGTTCCGTGTAGCGCGTGAGAATTTTCTTCATCGAGGGGCCGTAGAAGAAGTAATAATTCATCTCGCCGCCTTCGGCCCCGAAGGACGTGTAGCGCTGAGTATTGTGCCCGAAGTCGAAATAACTGCGGTAACTGTTGTCGAAGAAGATGCCGTAAGCGAGCCCGCGTTCGAGGCCGATGTAGAAAGGGATGGTCTGGTAGATAGGGTCTTTGCCTTCGGTATAGCCGGGCGTGTCGGAGTTCCAGTTGACGAATTGGCCGCGCCTCTTGTCCAACCGCGCGGCCTTTTCGCCGAGGCCGTAAAAGTGTTCCTCGAAGCCGAGCTTCTTCGCGGCGGCGACGAAGGTCCCGGCCTTCGGGTCGAACATCATGCCCTCGCGGACGCCGCGCGCGTCGTACATCATGGGGCGCTCGTCGGCGTTGATGACTTGCTTGGTCTTCGCGTCCCTGAACTCTACGAGCAGGGGCGAGCGGCGAACGACCGCTTCGAGTTCGTCCGTCGAGACGACGACAGCGTCCGGCGTTTCCGTCACGTTCCAGTTCACACGATCCCAGGAGAGTTTGTCTATCGCCCAGGAATGGTCGCGCGCGGGGAGCGCTTTTCCGAAGGAGGCGCGCACGCGGATGAGGTCCGGGGCCAGAATCGAGAGGCGCACTTCGGACCCGTCCCGGCAACTGAAGGTGACGGCGTCGGCGTCTTTCCTGAAACTGCTGACCGCACCGATGGGCTCCATTCCGTTGACGAAGTCCTGCGCCTTGACCCCTGCCGAGCAGAGGACGATAGCCAGACAGCAAAGCGAGAGAAGCGATCTGTTCATGTTGGCCCTCAATAAGAAGTCTCAAGCAAAGGCGCAAAGAAGACCGCAAAGACGTTGAAGGCTTCTTCGTCTCGCGCTCTTATCTTGGCGTCTTTGCGCCTCCAGCGTGAAAATGTTCTGTCACTCAAACGTGTCCGTGAAAGCGATCTGCGCGGCCCCCAGAAGCCCCGCGTCGTCGCCGCACTCTGCGCGGACAATCTCGACGCGGCGGGCCGGGATGGGGAAGGCGCGCTCCATGACCTGCTCGCGGACGTGGCCGATGAACAGGTCCCAGCCGGCGGCCACGCCGCCGCCGATGACGATCATCTCAGGGTTGAAAATGTTGATGAGGCTCGCCAGGCCCACCCCCAGCCGGATGCCCATCTGGCGGAAGACTTCGAGCGCCAGCTCGTCGCCCTCGACCCCGCTCTTGTAAACCGTGTAGGAGCTCAACTCCTCGGTCGTGTGCAGAGGCGAGTTCGGGTAGCGCGGCCTGGCCTCGCGCGTCATGCGGACAATCGCCGTCGCAGAAGCGTAGACTTCCAGGCAGCCGCGGCTCCCGCACGGGCAGGGCACGCCCGTGAACGGCTCTATTCCGATGTGGCCCAGTTCGGCCGCGGACCCGTCAATGCCCCGCCAGAGTTTCTTGTTCAGGATAATTCCGCCGCCGACGCCCGTGCCGAGCGTGATGCAGATGATGGTGCCGCGCCCTCGGCCCGCCCCCATCCACATCTCGCCAACGGCCGCCGCGTTCGCGTCGTTCTCAAGCAGCGCAGGCCAACGCAACTCGCTCTGGACCGCTGCCGCGAGGCGGAACCCGTCGAGGCAAGAGACGTTCGGCGCTTTGACGACGACCCCGTTCTCTATCTGCACTGTGCCTGGGATGGCGATTGACATGGCGCGTATGCTCGCCCCGCGCTCCTGGCTTCGGCTCTCGCACTCGCGCGCCGCCGCGACGATGGCCCTCACGATCTCGTCCGCCTTCTCGGCCTTCGGCGTGCGCAGCTTGGTGCGTTCGTGTATGCGCCCTTGCTTGTCTATCGTCGCGGCGCGCAGGTTCGTCCCGCCCAGGTCAACGGCGATGACGAGCCCCCCGTCCGGCGCGCTGTCTGTTACTTGGTGGTCAGTTTCCATGATGTCAGCCAGCTCTTCACCTCGAAGGTGCAAAGATTCTTTTACGGATTCAATTTTAGAGCACCATCCAAAACTCAAGCTACAGATTGACTCAACCCCTTTGCGTCTTTGCGCCTTTGCGAGAGAAAACCTAAATCACTCACGCCAAGGCGCAAAGACGCAAAGGGGTTGAGCTTGTTTTGAAATGGCCCTTGTTCATATTACTTGACTCTCAATCTCTCTTCCCTCTTGTTGGTTGTCGAAAGTCATTCATCGCCGCTTCAGATAGCGGGCCGCGACGATGTCGGGCGTGTCCAGGTTGCGCCCTTCCTGAAGGTTGACGGCCAGGCGTATGAACTGTGCCATTGACCACGCGAGCGGTGTGGCAGAGCCCGTGCCCTCGCCGAAACGCAAGCCGGGCGCGGGGCTCCCAGGTTTGTCCCAGACCTGCTCTGGAATCATCAGCCCCGCGTTGGCGAAATTCATCATCGCGTCGAGCCGTCGCCTCGCAGCCTCCTTGTCTCCGCGCGCCAATTCGTACTGCCCGCGCTCGCCCGTCAGAAGAGTCCAGAGCCTTCCCTTCCCGGCCCGCGCGTCGTAACGCCCGCCGTCGTCTCTCTCGCCGTAGGCGTCGTGATTGTAGCGATACCACGCCTCCCCATTCGGCGTCTCGACCCGAATCACACGGTCCACGACCGCGAGCGATTTTGTGATGAGCGGGTCGTCCGCGTGTACGATGCCGAGGCGGACCAATTCCAGAAAGCCCGCGTCCACAATTTCGCGCTCGTCCCACGTCCCGCCGTTGCTGTTGATCTCAAGCCTTGCACCGTCGTCCGCGTCTTCGTCGTCAGAGACGCGCACGTAATAATTCTTATCGCCGTGAGTGCCGCTCGTCGTCGCCGTCCAGCGCGGAACCTTACGTGCCCACTCGTCGGCCGTCGCCAGGTAGGCTCTATGCGAAGCATCGTCGCCGTTGCGGCGCGCGATCTCGGCCGCGCAGACGAGCCCGGCAATCTCGGCCGCGATGGTCGAAGGCGAGTAGCCTGCCTCCTCTTCCCAACGCTCCTGCGGAGTCTGCGGTCCCTTATGTGCCAAAAAATCCGCCGCAGGTTTGACGTGCCTGACCCACGTTTCGTTATCGGTGCGCCCGAGTTGGTAGGCCAGCACGAGCGGGTAGGCGACTTCGTCCAGTTGCAGGCCGCCGCCCGCGGGCCGCCCGTCGAGCCAGGAGTTCTGCGGGAAGCTGCCGTCCGGCTTCTGCTGAATCGTGAAGAGGTAGTTGAGCGCGCGGTCGGCCGCCGGTTTGTCGCCCAGAGCAAGATAGGCCGTCGCCACTTGATAAAGGTCACGCGACCAGACCGTGTGGTAGCCGCTGACGTTCGGCTCGTTGGCGTTCTCGCCGCCGCCCCAGGGCACAGACAGCGAGGCGACGTTCGCCCCGCGATAGGTCTTGTCCTCATGCGCCTTCAAGACCATCGCGGCCATGTCGAACTGTGCCTGATATTTCGCATCGACTTTTCTCAACGAGGCCAGGTATTCGTGCCAACCGTCATCATACTCCGTGCGCACCTCCGCGAAGCTTCTGGCGAGCGTGGCGCGCGCGTTCTTCAAAGCCTCGTCCGCTTCCTTCCCGAAGCCGAGCGCGAGCGTGAAGGCCGAGGGGTTCTTCACGCGCGCCACCTGAACGACGTTGCCGTCCGCCGCGCGCGCGTACCTATTTATCACCTGCCCACCACGCGACAACCTTTTCTCGTCAAAGCCCGTGCTGTATGTCTTCGCCGCGCTTTCCCGGCGCAACTCGGTCAGCCCGTCGCTCGTCTCGAAGTAGCCGTTAGTTAATTCGTCGAGTCCGGTGCTTGAGACGACCGCCGAAGCTTTATCGGCGTCAGAGGCGAGCAAGGCATCCCCTTGCGCCCAAGCGGAATCGTGCATCCCGCTGTTGTTGAGCGAGGGGTCGTAATAAACGTAGAGCGAGTAAGGAGCACGGCCGCGCGTCTCGAAATGCACACGGATTTGAATCGCGTTACGCCGCGGGTCAACGACGTAGGTCTTGCGAATCGTGTAAGCCCCGCTCTTCGCTTGATTGACCTGGCTGAAGGTGAGAGAGCGTGGGTCAAGGACGAACAGGCTGTGGGACGTGTCCTCGGCTTCGACTTCGACAGCCTTTCGATCCGCGCTGACGACGATGAATTGCAACGCGCGCACGTTGGCGACATCAACCGTCGGGTAATAGACTTCAGTCATCACCCCGCCGCGCAGCGTGAGCCAGACTTTCGATTCGAGCGTGGCGCTCGTCGCGACGCCTTCTTTGCCCGCGCCCTCCCATTGCGCGTCGCGGCCCGGCGCGCCAGGCGCGAGATTGTTTGTCGTCTGAGCAAACAAAGCCTGGTCCAGAAGGCAGATGATTAAGAGGGTGAGCAGAGTTTTGAGCATTGGCTCGCTTCGTAGAGCAAGGGTCAGCAGAGCACGACGGCGCGTGCTCTCCCTGGTCCAATTTATCGGGGATGGGCGACGGCCCGCGTCGCGCCCCGTGTGAAGTCCGACTTACTGCTTCCGCCTCGTCCTTGTTCCAGCCACGCCCGTCCGACCGGATGAAGCGTCACGCTCGGACGAGAGGTAAACGCTGACACTCGTCCCGGCAAGCACGCGGCTCAAGCTCATTTTGCCCGAGCGCGAAGGCTGCCGATTTTTAAGGGGAGTCAGCGGAAATAAGCTGTTCTCTATCGAGACCTTAGCTTAACAGAGGGGCGCGGGAAATTTCCATTGAAATTTTCATAGGCGGGTGTTATTTTGCCTACACCGTTTCCCGGCCCGGCAGTTAATCAGCACAGGTCGCGCCCGTAGCTTTTCTCAGACAAGAGCGAACGTTCTTTTTCTACTCGCCTGGCCCCCTGCCATGCGAAGTGCCCTTATCCGAACACGCTTGGGTCGGGCGGACGTTGGCGTCAGGTTCTCAAGGCACAAACGCCCACGCGCGCCCGACATTCACACCGGAGGAATTTCAAGTATGCGTCGCATCTTTCCCATCGCCCTTCGCACATTTCTCTGCGGCTTAACGCTGCTCCTGCTCACGGCGACGGCCAGCGCCCAGTTCAAGGCCAGCGTCCAGGGGACAGTGGCTGACACCTCTGGCGCAATCGTCCCGGAAGCGGCCGTGACGCTGACAAACAACGAGACCAACCAGTCGGAACAGACTACGGCGAGTGAAGACGGCTTCTACCGCTTTTCGGGTCTTGCCCCCGGCATGTACACGATCACCGCCGAGAAGGAGGGTTTCAAAAAAGGCATCGTCGAGAATATCAAGGTCGAGGCCGAATCAGTCGAGGGCATCAACGTCGAACTCACTGCCGGCGTGATTTCCGAGAGCGTGACGGTGGTCGCAGACAACGCCGGCCTTGAGACCGAAGACGCCAACGTGCGGAAAAACATCACCACAGAAGAGGTCTTACGACTTCCGCAGGCCGGTCGCGACCCTTACGAGTTGGCTCGTCTCGCGCCGGGCGTGTTCGGTGCGGGCGCGCGCACGTCCACCGGCGGTGCATCCAATCTGCCGAATACGAGCGGGCCGGGCGGCTCAAGCACTTCAATCTTCTCCACGGAGAACCAGGTTCCCATTTCGGCCAACGGGCAACGCGTCTCGGCCAACAACTTCGAGATTGACGGGACGAGCGTGAACAGCCAGACGTGGGGCGGCGCGGCCGTCATCACGCCGAGCCAGGAGACCGTCAAGGAAGTGCAGGTCTCTTCCAGCACCTACTCGGCCGAAGACGGGCGCAACAGCGGCGCGCAAATCAAAGTCGTCACGCAGAACGGGACGAACGATTTTCACGGGAGCGCTTTTTTCAGGTACGCCGATCCGGGCCTCAACGCCTTCAATAAATTCCACGGCATACCGGGCACCAACAGGACCGCCACCCCGCAGCGCGTCGAGCAGAAGAACAGGTCGTACGGCGGGAGCCTCGGCGGCCCCATCGTCCACGACAAGCTCTTCTTCTTCTTCGGCTACGAAGGTTTCCGCAGCAGCACGAACAACACCTATCAGGCGTTCGTCGAGACGGAGCAACTGCGCCAACTCATACGCACGTCGCGCCCGAACGGAATCGCGTCAACTGTTCTGAGCGACGAGGGGATTGCGCCGCGCGTGATTTCCATCATCCCGCGGACCTGCGGCGACTTCGGCTTTCCGGTCGCCTGTCAGAACGTAGCCGGCGGATTCGACATCGGCTCGCCGATTGGGGCGACCGGGCAGTACGTTCCGTTCAGCCAGCCGAATGGCGGCGGCTTCGACGGCATCCCGGACTTGCAGTACGCCCTGCTGTCGAACCCCACGAGTTTCAGGGGCAACCAGTTCTTCACGCGCGTTGACTACAACATCACCTCGAAGGACACGCTGGCGGTCTCCTCCTTCTTCACGCCCGTGACCAACTTCACTTCGGACGCCGCCGCCCAGAGCCGCCCGATGGCCGACATCAATTCCGAGCGGCTCAACTGGGACGTAGCCATCATCTACATACGCAACCTCTCGCCGACGATGTTGAACGAGGCCCGCTTCAACATCACGCGCTGGGGCTTCAACGAGATAGATTCCAACCCGAACATCAACTTCGGCATTCCGCGCATAGAGATCGAAGGACTGCTGCCCAACGGCGAGCGTCTGCGCTTCGGGGCCAACCGCGGGGAAAACACGCCTGGGCTGATTGATGAAAAGCAGTTGCACTTCAGCGACACGCTGACCAAAATCATCGGCAACCACAGCCTGAGATTCGGCGGGGCTTATCGCCTGGACCTGAACAACAACACGGGGGCGGGCGGCGCACGCCCGTTGTTCTCCTTCGTCAGACCCTGGAATTTCGCGAACGATACGCCCATCTTCGAGGCGATCAACGCCGACCCGTTCGGGACGCCGCAGGCCAACAACGCTCCCTTCAAGACCGGCGACCTGAGTTTCTTCATTCAGGACGACTGGAAATTCCGGCCGAATCTGACGTTCAACCTCGGCCTGCGCTGGGAATACTTCTCGCCCATCACCGCCAGGAACGGCGAGATTGGCAACCTGATTTTTGGCCCAAATGGACTGGCGGACGCGCGCGTCGAAGTGGTTGACCAGTTGACCGAACCCGACCGCAACAACTTCGGGCCACAACTCGGTTTCGCATGGAGCCCGGAGAGGTTTAATAGCAAGATGGTCGTCAGGGGCGGCTTCGGCATCGGCTACGACCGCTTGCCGAACGCGCTCCTGGCAAACGTCCGCGCCAACCCGCCCGCAGGCTCCAGTTACAATCTCTGTTGCGGCACCGCCGGCCCGGCAGGCGGCGATGGTTTCGGCAGTCCGTTCCTCGACGGACAAATCCTTTACGCTTTGGGGAGCGACAACACCGTCTTCGGCTACCCGAGGAATCCGAATCTAGGCGGCGGCATTGACCCGGCGACGGGCGGGCCGAACGTCGGCGCGATTGAAATTTACGGGACGTTCCCGGACTTGCCGAACGCCTACATCTACCGCTATTCGCTCGAAGGCCAGTTCGAGTTGCCGATGAAATTGACGGCGACGCTCGGCTATCAGGGCAGTTCGAGCCACAAGCTGGTCAGGATTGTTCCAGAGCACCTCGTTCAGCCGAACAACAATAACGCCAATTTCTTCGCGGTCTACTTTGGCGTCCCGGACGTAAACGCGAATTACAACGGGATGAACGCCGTCCTGCAACGCCGTTTCTCCGACGGCTTACAGTTCTCTCTGAACTACCGCTTCAGCAAGAGCATTGACACCTACTCTTATGAAGCGCCGTGCGGCTGCACGAACCAGACCTTCCCGGTTGACAACAGCACGGAGCGCGGGCCTTCGGACTTTGATGTCAGGCACTACTTCGTCGGGTCCGCCCTGTGGGAGTTACCGTTCTACAGAGAGCAGCGGGGCACGCTTGGTAAAATCTTAGGCGGGTGGCAAATCAACGGGATCGTGACCAGGCATTCGGGCTTCCCGTGGACGCCGAAAATTGATCAGAGCTTGCGCGGGCCGAACGGGAACTTCTTCGGCCCGATTCGACCGATCTTTTACCTCGGCGGCCAGCCGAGCGAAAACTCTAACGACAACTTCCTGCGGCCGGGCGGAATCTTCCCGGGCGGCGGCACGCAATACTTCTCGACACAGGTCAACATTGACCCTGTGACGGGTGCGCCGACCTATCAGGTGAACCCGCCGGGAATCGGGCGCAATGTGTTCCGCGGGCCGAAATACTTCTCGGTTGATATGAGCGTGGTCAAGCGCTTTGGCTTGCCGAACGCAGGGTTTCTGGGCGAGAGGCCGAACCTGGAATTGCGCGTCAACTTCTTCAACCTCTTCAACACTCTGAATCTCGCGCCGTTCCAGTCCGGCAGCGGCGGCACGTTCGTCACGCGCCCGACCTTCGGCGAGCCTGACGGCGCTCTGGCCGGACGCGTCATAGAGTTTCAGACTAGGTTTAGTTTCTGAGGACTGGAAGACAAGCGGCAAGCATTCCTTAGCGCCTTTGCGCCTTTGCGTGA
>DATFCB010000437.1:0-10569 GCA_035253525.1 Pyrinomonadaceae bacterium
ATCGTGGAGCCGACGGTCGCGCCCGGCCCCGTCGCACACATCCAGGTTGTCCCGACCGAGTTGATGCTCAAGCCCGGCCAGAGCGTCAGTTTCCGCGTCCGGCTGTTCGATGCGAATGGTCGCTTCCTGCGGGAAGAGAAGCAGGCGACCTGGGCGCTCGATAAGCTGCCCGGCAAGGTTTCGGAGCAGGGCCAGTTCACCGCCGCAGCGGATACGACAGCGCCGCAGGCCGGCTCAGTCAAAGCAACGGTCGGCGACGTGACGGGGGCGGCGCGCGTGCGCATCATGCCGCCTCTGCCGTGGACAGAGAATTTTGACGCCTACGGCGCGAACACCGTTCCCCCGCACTGGGTCAACGCGGGCCTCAAATACATCGTGCGCGAAGTTGACGGCCAGAAGGTGCTGGTCAAAACTACTGAAGGGTCGTCGCTCCTGAGTCGCGCGCGCGCCTACTTCGGGCCTTCCGACCTGTCGAACTACACAATCGAGGCCGACATACGCGCCACGGAGAAGCGGCGGCAGATGGGCGACGCGGGCGTCATCGCTCAGCGTTATGCGCTCGTGCTCTACGGCAACAGCCAGAAGCTGCATCTTGAGCCCTGGCAGCCTGAAATCACACGCACCGTCACCGTCCCGTTCGCGTGGAAGGCGGACACGTGGTATCGCCTCAAGCTGCAAGTCGAGCGGCTGCCGGACGGCAAAGTGCGTGCGCGCGGCAAGGTCTGGCCGGCGGCCGACGCGGAGCCCGCTGCCTGGATGATTGAGCGCGTTGATCCGATCCCGAATCTACAGGGCAGCCCTGGCGTCTTCGGTGCTGCCCCGGCGGAAATCTTTTTCGATAACCTGAAAGTGTACGCGAACAAATGAGAAGAACAGTTTTCAGTTTTCAGTTTTCAGTTTTCAAAAGGAAGTTGGGCGTCAGGGTGGGACGGCGCGGACTCGTGTTGGCCGCGGGCGTTTTACTTTTAGCCTTTTGCGTTTTGCCTTTTAACTTCTCTGCGGCGGCGTCGGACCCTGGGTCGGGCGATTGGCCGATGTGGGGCGGCACGCCCGACCGCAACATGGTCTCCAAGATGAAGGGTCTGCCCGTCAAGTGGGACGTGGCGAAAAAGCAGAACGTCAAGTGGGTCGCGCAACTCGGCTCGCAGAATTACGGCAACGCGGTCGTCTCCGGCGGGATGGTCTTCGTCGGGACGAATAACGAGGGCGCGCGCGACCCGAAGCAGCAGCCCGGAGACCGCGGCGTCGTGATGGCCTTCCGCGAGTCGGACGGCGAATTCATGTGGCAGATGACGCACGAGAAGCTGGCCGCCGGCCGCGTCAACGATTGGCCCTACCAGGGCGTCGCCTCTTCGCCGCTGGTCGAAGGCGACCGCCTCTACTACGTCTCGAACCGCGCCGAGTTGATGTGCCTCGACACGCAGGGGTTCCGCGACAAGGAGAACGACGGCCCCGTCACGGACGAGAAATTGACGGGCGACACCAACGGCGACGTGGTCTGGAAGTTCGACATGATGGAGGAGGTTGGCTCGCACCCGCACAACCTGGCGAACTCCTCGCCCGTCTCGTTCGGCGATTTGATCTACGTCAGCACCTCGAACGGGCAGGACGAGAGCCACGTCAACATCCCTTCGCCGAAGGCCCCGGCCATCATCGCCGTCAACAAGAAGACTGGCAAGCTCGTCTGGGAAGACAACTCCGTCGGCGACCGCATCCTGCACGGGCAATGGGCCTCGCCGACTGTCGGCAAGATAGGCGGCGTGGATCAGGTGATTATGGGCCAGGGCGACGGGTGGATTCGCGGCTACGAGGCGCTCACCGGCAAGAAGCTCTGGGAGTTTGACACCAACCCGAAGGAGTCTGCCTGGCCCAAAACGCGCAACGAGCTAATCAGCACGGCCGTCGTCTACGAGGACAAAGTCTACATCGCCAACGGACAGGACCCGGAGCACGGCGAGGGCGTCGGCCACATGTACTGCATAGACGCCACCAAGCGCGGCGACATCACGAAGACGGGCCTGGTCTGGCACTACGACAAAATCCGCCGCTCGATCTCGACCCCGGCGATTGCCGACGGGCTCGTCTACCAGCCCGACTACAGCGGCTTCCTGCACTGCCTCGACGCCAAGACGGGCCAGGTCTACTGGACGCACGACATGTTCGCGGCCGTCTGGGGCTCGCCGCTGCTGGTTGACGGCAAGCTCTACCTCGGCGACGAGGACGGCGACGTAGTCATCATGCAGGCCGGGAAGGAGAAGAAGGTGCTCGCCGAGATGAACATGGGCAGCTCCGTCTACAGCAGCCCCGTCCCGGCCAACGGCACGCTCTACATCTCGAACCGCAACCAGCTTTTCGCCCTGAAGGAAGCCGGGAAATAGTTTCAGGTTTCACGTTAAAAGCAGCGAACCTGAAACCTGACATCTGAAACCATCCCTCCGATGGAGAACTTCGATTTTCAGTCGCGCACGCGCGTGGTTTTCGGCAACGGGTCGCTCGCGCGTCTGGGCGAGTTGGCGCGCGAGCTCGGGCTTAGTCGCTCGTTGCTCGTCTCTGACCGCGGGCTCGTGAGTTGCGGCTACGTCGAAGAAGCGGCGCGGCTGTTAAAGACGAGCGGCGTCGAGGTTGAAACCTTTCACGACTTCGAGGCGGACCCGGACTCGCGCATGATCGAGGCGGGCCGCGCGTTCGCTGCGGGGCTCAAGATAGACTCCATCATCGGGCTCGGCGGCGGCAGTTCCCTCGACTGCGCCAAGGGCATCAACTTCCTGCTGACAAACGGCGGGCGCATGCAGGATTACAGAGGCTACGGCAAGACGAAGCATGCGCTTCTGCCGATGATTGGAGTCCCTACGACAGCCGGGACCGGCAGCGAGGCGCAAAGCTACGCGCTCATCTCGGACGCGGAGACTCACGCGAAGATGGCTTGCGGCGACCCGAGTGCGGCTTTCCGCGTGAGCATCCTGGACCCCTTGCTCACCGTCTCGCAGCCGCGCAATGTCACCGCCGCCGCAGGCTTCGACGCCATCGCGCACGCGGTCGAAACCTACGTCACGACCCGCCGCAACCCACTGTCAGAGCTTTTCTCGCGCGAGGCCTGGGCGCTGTTGGAAAGCAACTACGAGCGCGTGCTGACGGAGCCGCGCGATGTCGAGGCGCGCGGCGCGATGATGCTGGGGGCACACTATGCCGGGGTGGCGATTGAAAACTCCATGCTCGGCGCGACACACGCGTGCGCCAATCCGCTGACGGCCCGTTACAACATCACACACGGCGTCGCCCTGGCGCTGCTGCTGCCGACGGTCGTGCGCTGGAACGATGAGGCGGCGGGCGACAGGTACTACGAGCTTTTAGAATTGGCACACGGAGGCGGCGATCCGCGTAACGCGCCCGCCAGCCTCGCGCGCCGCCTTGAAGAATTGGCACAGGCCGGCGAGTTCCCGGCGAAGCTCGGCGCGGCCGGAGTCTTGAAGAGTGATTTTGAGATGCTGGCTGAAGATGCCGCAGGGCAGTGGACGGGCCGCTTTAATCCCCGCGCGTTCGACGCCGCCGGGGCACTGGAGGTTTACGAGTGCGCTTACTAACCAGAAGGCAGAACGGAAGAGAGCGGGCCATCGTTTTCGCTCTCCTTTTATCTTGTGCCATTTTCATTTTATCTTCCTCCGCTCTTCCACAGACGGCGACGCCCGCGACGAACTGGTATCAGTTTCGCGGCAACCAGCAACTGACAGGACTTTCGGGGGCGGCGAATACGCCGAAGACGCTCAAGCCTCTGTGGACGTTCGACGCGGGCGGCTCCATTGAATCGTCGGCGGCGGTCGTCGGCGGGTCTGTCTTCGTCGGCTCGCACAAAGGCGAGCTGGTGGCCCTCGGCCTGGATAACGGCTCTGTCTACTGGCGCTACAACACTGGGCGCGAGATTGGCGAGTCGTCGCCCTTTTATCACGGGCCGGATGAGTTGGTTTACGTCGGCGACCTCGCGGGAGTCCTGCACGCCGTCGGCGCGCGCGACGGGCGACCCGCCTGGACTTTCAAGACCGGCGCTGAGATCAAGTCTTCCCCCGTGGCCGTCGGCAACCGCGTGCTGATAGGCTCTTATGACCAGCACCTCTACTGCCTCAACGCGAAAACGGGTGCGCTCCTTTGGAAGTTCAAGACCAACGGCCCCGTCCACGCCACGCCTGCGGTCGTGGGCGGCATTGCCTACATCGCCGGCTGCGACGAAGTCTTTCGCGCCATCCGCGTCGCGGACGGGAAAGAGCTTTTCCAGGTCGCCTCGGGCGCTTACACGGGAGCTTCGCCGGCAATCGCTTCAGGCTCAGCCTACTACGGCACGTTCGACAACGAAGTGCTGGCCGTCAACCTGCGCTCGCGCAGCGTCGCCTGGCGCTACAAACACCCCGAACGGCAGTTTCCCTTCTACTCGTCGGCCGCCGTCTCGGGCGGTCGCGTCGTCCTCGGCGGGCGCGACAAGCTGGTTCACTGCCTGAGCGCCGCCACAGGCAAAAGCCTCTGGACTTTCTCGACGCGCGCGCGCGTCGAGTCCTCCCCGGCCATCGCGGGGGGCCGCGTCTACGTCGGCTCAAACGACGGCCGCTTCTACGTCCTGGACCTTTCCAGCGGCGCGCTGCTCTGGGAGTTCAACGCGGGCGCACCGCTCTCGGCCTCGCCCGGCCTCGGCTCCGGCCGCGTCGTCATAGGCTCGCAGGACGGGCGGCTCTACTGTTTCGGGTAAATTCGGTTTGCCATTGAGCGTGGCCTGAAGAAAAACATCTCACGCAAAGACGCAAAGGCGCAAAGAAAAGATTCACTGTCTTCTTTGCGCCTTTGCGTCTTTGCGTGAGACAGTCGTTGAGCCTCAATCACGCCGCGCGCTCGAAGTATCTCTCAATCGTCGCCTCGCTGGGCTTACGCGTCAGCCGTGAAACCACAATCATCAAGAGCGCGGAGATAATGACCATCGGCACGACGGGCATGAAGCCGAAGACGGCTGTGCCGCCGGGCGTGCGCGAGAGGATTTCCGTGCCGCCTAAAGACCAGATGACGGTCGGCGGGCCGGGCGCGGGGGCCGGGACGGCGGCCTGAAAGATGGCGACCGCTGTGACGGCTGCCGCAGTCCAGACGGTCGTTGCGAGCGCGCCCCACTTCGTGCTGCCGCGCCAGAAGAGTGCTGCAACCAGGAGCGGCGAGAGCGCGGCGAATCCAGAGAAGGCGTACTGGATTGCCAGGTCGAAGATGGCTTCGGGCGCGCGCATCGCTATCGCGTAGGCGACGACCGTCAGGATGATGACGAAGATGCGCCCCGTCTGCACCTGCACGGCCTCGCCGAAGCGCCGCTTGCCCCCATAGAAGGCGAACACGTCCTCCGTGAACATGGTTGAGAGAGCGAGAATCTGCGAGTCCGACGCCATCACGGCGGCCATTATCCCAGCGCCCAGGATGCCCGCCAGCCAGAGCCCCGCGTAGCGGTCGAGCAGCCGCAAGATAACGTCGTCGCCCGCCGCCTCTTCCTTGAGTTGGTCGCGCTCGTCCGGCGTCATCGTCTTGCCCTGAGTCGCCAATACGCGCCGCGCCTCCTGCTTGGCGCGAATCTGCGGCACGTCCGCGACGCGGTTCGCCATCACGCCCAAAAAGACGCACGGCAGCCAGATCGCCATGATGCAGAGCGGGTAAAAGATGACCGTCTTTTTGAACTGGCCCATTTTGCGCGCCGTCAGGCAGAAGATGAGGATGTGCGGGAAGGCTATGGCCGAAAGCGGGATGAAGGTGTAGCTGAGGAAGTAGAGCGGCGAGATGCGCTCGCGCGTCAGCAGCGGCGCGGTCGCAGGTGAGGCTTGCAGTTGCTCGGCGGCCGTCTGAAAGCCGCCCATCCCGTAGCCGATGACGACGACGGCGATGGCCCCGAAGACGAGGAAGAGAATCGTCTGGAAAGTGTTGACCCAGGCCGTGCCGCGCATCCCGCCGAAGAAGACGTAGGACATGACCACCATCGCCACGATTGCGCCGCCGAACCAGAAGGGCACGACGCCGCCGCTGATGGTCGCTAAGGTCGTGCCGCCGCCCATGATGCCTATGATGACATAGGGCAGGAGCAGCACCGCCTGCACGGCGAAAATCACTGTGCCAATGTGGCTGCACTCCCAGCGGTCGCGGAACATCTGCACGGGCGTCATGAAGCCGTACTTCTTGCCCAGAGCCCAGACGCGCGTGCCGATGAGGAAGATCGTCAACGGGATGACCAGCGCAGAGCTTGATGCCATCAGCCCGAAGGTGACGATGCCGTTATTGAAGGCGTGGCCCGACGAGCCGAGGATGGCAAACGCCGTCATGTTCGAGCCGAAGAGCGAGAGCAGGAAGACAAAAGGCCCTAAGCTGCGGCTCGCCAGAAAATAGTCTTCCGCCTTTTGTCTGCCGGTCGAGCGGCGGAAAGCGAAGATGCCTATGTACAGGACTATGCCTAAGTAGATGAAGACGACGATGGCTGGAATCAACGCGCTTCCTCCTCTTCCTCACGGGCGGACGTTGGGCTCTCTATCTCTCGTTCGAGGTGCGACGGCCAGGCGTATTTGACCAGCAGCCACATCAGCAGCGAGGCCAGCACCGCGAAGCCCGCGTGGTAAAAGAGGCCGATGGGGACGAAGCCGAAGACGAGGGGACGCGCCGTGCGCCAGAACCAGAAATCCTGGTGCAGCACGTAGACGACGGCGACGGCGATGACGAGTAAAGCTTTTTTCATTAGTTATAATGTAGGGGCAGGATGGGCCAGGATTTGAAATCTCAAATCTCAAATTCCCCCTGCATTCATCCCGTGAATTTGTAGCCGACCCGGTGGACCGTGACGATGTAGCGCGGGTCCGAGGGCACGTCCTCGATCTTCTGCCGGAGCTTGGCGATGTGCATGTCAACGGTGCGCGTCAGCGGCAGCGAGTCATAGCCCCAGACGGCGTCGAGCAGTTGGTCGCGGCTGACGACTTCGCCACGGTGCTCGACGAAATATTTGATGATCTTGAACTCGCGCGGGCTGAGCTCGATGGGGCGGCCCGCCTTGTGCGCTTCGAAGTTTTTGAAGCACATCTCGACATCGCCGAAGCGTAGCCGCTCGACCGTCCCGCCCGGCCTCGACGTGCGCCGCAGCACGGCTTCGACACGAGCCATCAGTTCGAGAAAGCTGAAGGGCTTGGTCACGTAGTCGTCCGCGCCGGTCTTGAGGCCCAGGACCTTGTCAATCTCCTGCCCGCGCGCCGTCAGCATGATGATCGGCGTGGGGTTTCCGTCGCTGCGAAGTTGCCTGCACACGTCGAGGCCGCTCATCTGCGGCAGCATCACGTCGAGAATGATGAGGTCAACCTCTTTCCCGGAGGCCAGCGCCAGGCCCGTCGAGCCGTCGCGCGCCACCTCGACCGCGAATCCCTCGTAAGTAAAGCCGTCGCTTAAAGCCACAGCCATCGCCTGATCGTCTTCGACTATTAAAACTTTACGCATCTCGTCCACGGGAGGTTTCCGCTAATTGGCACAAGTTTTCCAGCTCACGCAGGCCCGGTCAGCGGCCGGTCCGCGCCGAGCGTAGGGGCCGCGGGCTTATCTTCCGCACGGCCGCTCAAGCCCGCTTCGATTGGCAGGTAGAGCGTGAAGGTGCTGCCGCGCCCCACCTCGCTCTCGACCGCGACGCGCCCGCCGTGTGCTTTGGCGATGTGTTTGACGAGGGAGAGCCCGAGGCCGCTGCCCTTCACGTCGTGCACGAGGCCGGTCGAGACGCGGTAGAACTTCTCGAAAATCTTCTCGTACTCTTCGCGCGGAATGCCTATGCCGTGGTCCGTCACGGAGACGGTCGCGAAATTGTCTTTGCGGCTGAGGCGGACTTCGATCTCCTTCGCCGGACCGGAATACTTGACCGCGTTGTCGAGCAGATTCATGAACGCCTGGGCCACCGCGTCCGTGTCAATCAGGGCGGGTGGGAGCTGTGCGGACGGCCGCTCGAACCTGACCGAGATGCCATTCTGTTTGAGCTGCGCCTCGAACGTCTTCAGGGTCGCGGCGAGCACCTCTTCGAGGCTCGCGCGCTCGAACTGATAGGTCTTCCGGTTCGATTCTATCTTGGAGAAGTCCAGAATGTTGTTGATGAGCTGCGTCAGGCGGCGGCTCTCTGTCTCTATGTATTCGCCGTACTCGCGTGTCTTCTCCTCGTCGCGCACGCGGCCGAGCTTTAAGAACTCGCCGAAGACGCGGATGGAAGAGAGCGGGGTGCGCAATTCGTGCGAGACGTTGGAGACAAAGTCCGTCTTCATCTGCGAGAGCTTCATCTCGCGCGAGGCGGTTCTGAGCGCCAGGATGATTCCGCCCATCACGGCCACCGCCATCAGAATCGAGAGCGTCAGGTTGACGTTGAAATTCCAGCGCGCCCACTGCTCCGGCGTCATGTGGCGGCTGCGGATGCCTAAGCGCCAGTCCGAAAAATACGGCAGGCTCGTCAGCGTCTCGTTGTTCTGTCCCTGGACGGGCTGCGTAGACATCACCAGTTGGCCGCTCCCGTCCTGGACCGTGACGATGACGTTCTCCTGCGCGTCCGCCGGGAAAAACTTTTGCAGTGAGTTGTGCAGGATGCGTGGGAGGTAAGTCTCGCGAAAGTAAGTGGCGTTGATAGCCATCCCCGTGACGCCTATGACCTTTCTCGATTCGTCCGTCACGGGTTTCAGGATGATGCGGTTTTCGGGGTCGCGCTCGTCAACCGAGAGCGCCGGAGTCTTCAGCACGCCGCCCTCCTGGCTGAGCAGTTTGAAGGGCGCGACGGCCACGTTGACCGCACGCGCTTCGGCGATTGACGGGCGGTAATTCTCCTTCTTCTCGCGCGGCTGGAAGAAATGCACGGCCGAGTCGGACGGGTTGTTGAAGATGGCGATGAAGAGGAACTTCGCCTCCTCGGCGTCGCACTTGCCGAAGAGCGAGCGCCTTTTCTCCAAGCCTTCCGTGGTGAGGCCGCTGGCCGGTGTGTTGAGCAGTTGCTCGGCGCTCGTCTGGTAAAAATACTTGACCTCTTTGGAAACGTCCGAGAGGTAGTTTTTCATCCACACTTTCTCGGCGACGGTCGAAGTCTTTTCCAGTTTCGAGAGCGACCAGTATTGCAGAAGGACGATGCTGATGAGCGGGATGATGACGGCGAAAAAGCCCACCCACAGCAGATGCCGTTTGAAGAAGGCTCTCACGCGCGCCGCTTTCGCTCCTATCGCCCACACGCACCTTTTATACACCGAATCAGGGGTCGTAGTCTGTAGCGGCGACGACGATTTTTACAATTCGTTGACAGCTTTTACTAAGAATTTACCTGCGGCTTGAGTTTTCAAAGAGAGTCTTAGTGGGTTGACGCTTCCTTTTTCAAATCACTGTAGAGAAGCCTGTGAAAGAGGTGTTCTCCCGCTTCGCGGCGGACGGAGAGCCGCCCGGCCTTGTAGGCGCGTGAGGTGAGGCCGCGCTGGACGGACTTGCAGATGGCCGTGTCCTCGTCCTGAATCCGCTGGCCGACGGCGATGCTGGCGAGGTTGCGCTCGCGCGCGCGGTCGGAAACGTCCGGGAAGTAAAAGTCGAAGATGACTTCGGTGCGGTCCACTCCGAGCGGGAGGACGAGGTTCGTGTCCATCACGCCCTCGTACCAGTTGACCATGAAGTTCGGGTAAATCCAGTAGTAGAGCGCGCGCTCGCCCTGGCGCACCGCGCCCGTCGCGGCTTCCGCGCCTTTGGACACGACGGGGCTCGATTGCAGACAGAAGCGCTCGCCGTTCTCGATCATGTAGCGGCTGTAGTCGAGCACGCTGTCTAAGCCCCGATGCAGGTAAGGGACGTGGTAGCCGCCGTCCAGATAATTATCCACGAACACTTTCCAGTTGCAGTCGAACTCGTAACGGCGGCGCTCCATCCAGTGTAGATTTTTGAGGCCGAGCGGCTGGACCTGTTTGATGAGTTCGTCGGTGAGAAACTCTTCGAGGTTGGGGCCGCCCCGTTCGAGTTTGACGAAGACCCAGTTCTCCCAGACGGCCGCCTCGATTGGCACAAGGCCGCTCTCGGCGCGGTCGAAGTTGCAGACGCCCGCGAAGTCAGGCGTGCCCTTGAGCGCGCCTTCGAGCGTGTACGTCCAGCCGTGATAGGGGCAGCGCAGGCTCGGCGCTGTTCCTTCGTCCTCGGTCATGACGGCCGCCGCGTGATGGCGGCAGACGTTGAAGAACCCGCGCAAGACGTTATCGCTTCCGCGCACGACGACAACAGGCTCCCCCGCAATCTCTGTCGTGACGTAACGTCCGGGCTCACGTACCTGATCGGCGCGGGCCGCCAGTTGCCACGACCGCGCGAAGACCGTCCGCCGCTCTAAATCCATCACGCGCGGGTCAACGTACCACGGCGCAGGAATCGTCCACGCTTCAGAGAGCGGCGCTCTCGGGTCGTAGCTCTCTATAATCTCTCTGAGTGAATCTGCCACGGCTGCTTCTCAATTGCGGATTAAGAGAAAGACACCAGCAGACGGAACTACTCGACTCCTTAGCGCCTTTGCGCCTTTGCGTGAGTGATTTAGTTTTTTTCACACAA
>DATFCB010000438.1:0-4627 GCA_035253525.1 Pyrinomonadaceae bacterium
CGCAGGCGCGAGCGCCGAGGCCGCGCCCACGTCGAAGGCCACGGAGCGCCCGCGCGCGAAAAAAGAGTTGGTCGGCGTGGACGTGTTTCTGGACTGGAGCGCGGGCTCGGCCGACCAGCTCGGCGACTCGCTCAAGCAGCACGCGGGCGATGCGATGGAGCTGGCGATGATCAGCAACCGCGGCGTCAAGGTCTGGCCCGGCGGCAACTCCGAGACCTTCTGCTCGGACCACTGGCGCTGCCGCTTCACGTCAAAGGAGAGTGGCAGGGAAGTCGGTCACGCCGAGATAGTACAACTCCTCGAACGCATCGGCGGCGGGGGGTTCGACTTCATTAAGACGGAAAATCTCTACAACTTCGACGGGGAGCGCGGCTACTCTCTAGACCAAGGAGCGTAAAACGGATGATCGAGACGGAAGAGAAGACCGACGAGACGATTCGCAACGAAGAAGGCGCGCGGCCCCTGGTCGCCGTCATCATGGGCAGCAAGTCTGACTGGGAGACGATGCAGCACACGGACGACACGCTGACGCGCTTTAACGTCCCGCACGAGTGCCGCGTTATCTCGGCGCACCGCACGCCGCAACTCGCGACCGACTTCGCGGAGACGGCCGAGGCGCGCGGCCTCGAAGTCATCATCGCGGCTGCGGGCGGCGCGGCGCACCTCGCGGGCGTCATCGCCGCGCAGACACTCATCCCAGTGCTCGGTGTCCCGATGGAGAGCAAAGCCCTGAAGGGCCTCGACAGTCTGCTCTCCATCGTCCAGATGCCGGCGGGCATCCCCGTCGGCACGCTCGCCATAGGCAAGGCCGGCGCGACCAACGCCGCGCTCTTCGCCATCCAAATCCTAGCCAACACGCGCCCGGACCTGCGCGAAACCCTGCGCCGCTTCCGCGTCGAACAGGAACGCCAGGTCCGCGAAGCGACGTTGCCATAAGGGATGAGGGCGGAGGGATGAGGGATGAATGAAAGCCGTTGAGTCAATGACTCGGCGGGCGGTTCACTCAACCCCCTTCATCCCTCATCCCTCATCCCTCATCCCTTTCTCTTGCTCTCTTCTCCGAATTGGCGCAGAATGAGCGTGAACGAAAGTTCAGGCTCAGAACCTGCCTTTCCTGTCGCCGTCGCCTCTGACGGCGCGGGCTGTTATATTTCTTCCGCTGGATCGGGGAAGCCCCAACCATGATCGGGCGCGTCGTTTCACATTACCGGATTTTAGAGAGGCTCGGCGAGGGCGGGATGGGCGTCGTCTACGCCGCCGAGGACACGCACCTCGGCCGCCGCGTCGCCATCAAGTTTCTCTCCAACGCGAACACAGGAGAGCACCACTTCAAGGCTCGCTTCCTGCGCGAGGCACGCTCGGCTTCGGCCCTTTCCCACCCGCACATCGCCATGATCTACGACTACGGCGAGACGGAAGAGGGCTTCCCTTTCATCGTCATGGAACTCGTCCGGGGCCGCCCCTTGAGCGAGGTCTTAGACGAAAGCGACCTGACGCTTCTGCGCGCCGTAGAGATTATAGAGGATGTAGCCGACGCGCTCGGCGAGGCGCACGCCTCTGGCATCGTCCACCGCGACATCAAGCCGTCGAACGTCTTTGTCAACGAGCGCGGCCAGGTCAAGGTCCTTGACTTCGGCCTCGCCAAGTATATCAACGAAGATCGCAGCCACGGCGACCCCGAGGCGCGCACGCTCTTAGCCACGCGCACGCGCAGCGACATCGTCGTCGGGACCCCTCTCTACCTCTCGCCCGAGCAGGCCACGAGCGCCCCCGTGGACGGACGCTCGGACCTCTTCGCCTTGGGCGCGCTCCTCTACGAGTGCATCGCCGGACGGCCCGCCTTCTCCGGCGCGAGCGTCATAGAGATCGGCGCGCAGATCATACACGTCAACCCGCCGCCGCCCTCCACCTTCAATCCGCGCGTGCCGAAAGAACTGGACCGCGTGACGATGAAGGCGCTGGCGAAGAGGCCGGAGGCGCGCTACCAGTCGGCCCAGGAGATGATCGAAGACCTGCGCGCCGTCCGCGTCAAGGTCACGGGCGACACACGCCGCGTCGAGCGCATCAAGGACGACCTGCACCGCACGGGCGCGCCTTCGGGGTCGCGCCGCACGCACCGTTCGAGCGCGCTCCTCTCAATCGCGGAGAATCTGGGCCGCCGGCGCGTCTCGCTCGGCGTCATCCTCGTCGCGGCGCTCTCCTTCGGGCTGGCCGTCTGGGGCGTCGCCTATCTGCTCAAGCCCGCGCCCTACAAAACCACGGCCGAGGCGCAGAGCTGGTACGACCGCGGGCTTGAGTCTCTGCGCAGCGGCGCTTACTACCAGGCGAGCAAGGAACTGACGAAAGCCGTCGAGCTGGACGCGAAGTTCGCCATGGCGCACGCGCGCCTGGCTGAAGCCTGGACCGAGATGGGCTACGCCGACAGCGCCAAGGACGAGATGCTGCGCGTCTCGCCGCTCGTCCCCGACCGCTCCGTGCTGAGCGAGCGCGACCGGCTCTCGCTCGACGCCATCACCGCGTTCGTCTCGAACGATTTCACGAGCGCCGTCACGGCCTACGACGAAGTCGCGCGCGCACACTCGTCGGACTCCCACGCCTTCGTTGACCTGGGCCGCGCCTACGAGAAGAACGGCGAGACGCCGAAGGCCATCGAGAAGTACGTGCGCGCCACGAGCATGGACCCGCAGAACGCGCTCGCTTTCCTGCGCGCCGGGGTCCTCTACGGCCGCCAGCAAAACTTGCTCGGCGCGCTGGCCTCCTTCCAGAAGGCCGAGGAGATTTACAAGCCGGCCGGCAACATCGAGGGGCAGGCGAGCGTCTTCTACGAGCGCAGCCAGGTTTACATCACCGCCGGCAGGTTAGACGAGGCGCGCGCCGAATTGCAGCGGGCGCTCGATCTGGCGAGCGCCAGCGGCAACGACTCGCAAAGAATCAGCACGCTCCTGCAACTGGGCCGCCTGGCCTACACCGAAGGGCAGACCGCCAGGGCGCAGGAGTTCGCCAACCAGGCCATAGATTTCGCGCAAGGACGCGGCCTGGACGACCTGATCGCGTTCGGGCTGAAAAATCTGGGCTACACTTACGTCCTCGACAGTAAATACGCGGAGGCCGAGAAGACTTACCAGCGCGCGCTGGAGTTCGCCAAGCGGAACAAGTCGCGGCTGCGCGAGGCCGAAGTCCTGCAAAATCTCGCCAACCTCTACATACAGCAACTGCGCACCGACGAGGGGCTCGAACACGCGCAGCGGGCGCTCGCCTTTTTCGAGCAGGGCGGCTACCGCTCGAACATACACTCTTGCCTGACGCTCATGGGGCGGGCCAACCGGCGCAAGGGCGATTACGAGGCGGCGCTGAGCTACTTCCAGAAGGCGCTGGATTTGGCACAGTCTACCGGCTACAAGTCGCAGATAGCTTTCTCCTACGGCGAGATCGCCACGGCGCTCGCGGAGCAGGAGCGTTACCCGGAGGCGCTCGCACACTACGCGCGCAGTTTCGAGATTCAGCAGTCTTTGGACGACCGGCGCAACATGGCCTACAACCTGATGAACCGCGGCTACGTCTTGTGGCGGCTGGGGAATTCGAGCGAAGCGCGCGCGTCGCTCAACCAGGCGGCGGAGCTGGCGGGCGCGCCCGAAGGCGGCGTCAAACCCGTCCTCGCCGAAGTGGCTTTGCACCAGGCGGAAATCGAACTGAGCGAGCGTCACTACCCGGAGGCGGTCGCGTCCAGCCGGCGGGCGCTGGAACTGGCGCGCCAGTTCGACGGAATCTCGCTACAGGCCAAATCCGCGCTCGGGCAGGCGTTGGCAGGAAGCGGCCACGCGGGCGATGGGCGCAAGGAGTGTGAGGCGGCGGTCGAGATGGCCGCGCGCGCGGGCGACGCGTCGCTGCTTTCGAGAACGAAACTCGCGCTCGCCGAAGTACTGTTGGAAGCCGGCGACGCGCGGGGCGCGCGCACCGCCGCACTCGAAGCGAGAGAGAGATTCAATCGCGGGGGGCAGCTCGAATCCGAGTGGCGCGCCTGGGTCGTCGCCGCGCGTGCGAGCCGTCTCGCACGGGACGACCAGGCCGCCTCCGAGCAACTCGCACGGGCCGCCGAAGCGCTCTCGCTGCTTCGTCAGAAATGGGGCGCAGAGGCGACGGACGTTTACCTCAAAAGGCCCGACATAGAGTTTTCGCACAAACAACTCGGCGAAGCAGTCACCGCCGGAAAGTAACTCACATCAAAACGCAAAGGAGAAATTGACATGACACTAGATGAAAGCAACCTGGGCGACCCGGATGTGCCGGGCGACAGCGTTACAGACGACCCGGACGAGGGCGGCGAAAGCGCGGCGACCGGCGACCCAGACGTGCCGGGCGAAACCGTGAAAGCGGGCGACCCAGACGTGCCCGGCGGGAGCGCGAAAGCCGGCGACCCGGACGTGCCGGGTTAAATTGCAACAGACGATCAGGCGTCAAAGCCTGTGGCGTTGAGTCGCCCTGTCGCCGTGCCTGCATTGTCTTCAACTATACGTCGCTCAACGGGTGTGCGAAAACGTTGAGCGGTTCGCCTCACACTTGCGCGGCGCGCGAGGTTTAGCCAAGACCTCGCGCGCCGCGCATTTTCGTAAACCGGAAAATCGTGAAT